>JANLQT010000292.1:0-13337 GCA_031368035.1 Rhodobacterales bacterium
CCGCCAAACAGGCTGTCATTGCCCGCCGCGCCGGAAAGGCTGTCGGCCAGCGCCGCGCCGTAAAGATGGTTGGCGTTCGTATCCCCGGTCAACGTGTCGTTGAAGGCCGAACCGGTCACATATTCGATGCCAGTCAGCGAATCCGTCGCCGCATCGCCGCCCGAGTTGACATTGGTGGCGAGATTGATGTTGACCCCTGCGCCCGACGCCGAGTAATCGGCCACGTCGTTGCCGGTGCCGCCAATCAGCGTGTCATTGCCCGCGCCGCCCACCAGCGTGTCGTCACCGGTGCCGCCGTCCATGGAATCGTTGCCACCAGCGCCGGAAAGGACGTTCGCATTGGCATCGCCGGTCAGCGTGTCATTGCCGGCCGAGCCGTTCAGGTTCTCGATCCCGGACAGGGTGTCGGTTGCCGCGTCACCGCCTGACCCCAGGTTGGTCAGCAGGCTGACGTTCACCGCCGAAGCCGAGGTCGAATAATCCGCCGTGTCAACGCCATTGCCGCCGATCAGGCTGTCCGAACCCGCGCCACCTTGCAGCGTGTCATTGCCGTCGTTGCCGTTCAGCGTGTCGTTACCGGCACCGCCATACAGGTAGTTGGCATTGGAATCGCCGGTGATGCTGTCGGCCAGGGTCGAGCCGATCACATTCTCGACGCCCACCAGCGAGTCGCTCGCCGCGTCGCCGCCGGTGTTCACGTTGGTCAGAAGGTTGACCGTGACGGCTGCAGCCGAGGAGGCGTAGGTCACCGTGTCAATGCCGGTGCCCCCGTCGATGGTGTCCGCGCCGCCGAGGCCGGCCAGAAGGTCATCACCGGCCTGGCCCGTGAGCGAGTCGTTGATGGCGCCGGCTGCCGCCGTGAGAGTGTCGTTGCCTGCAGTCCCGTTATACAGCGTCACGGTGTCACTCCACTCGTCAAGGCCAGGGCAGGAGCCCTTGGCGCAGAATACGTTCACACCGGTCTAGGAGTGGGGATGGGCGAAAATTGGACCCAATTCGCGCGGCGGCCAGAAACATTGCAGCGAAATCGTGTCATTTTTTCGATTTTCGCCAGTCAAACCTGTGGAATGGCCAGACTGTTTTCATACCAGCGATTGATTCTGCGGCGTCGCTTGGCTAGGTCAGGACCATGATCACGCAAAAAATGAAATATGCGTTGAAGGCGCTTCTGGTCTTGGCAGATGAGGCGCAGAGACCAATACCAGAGCCGCTGACGATCGAGCAGATCGCCAAACGCTCGGGCGCGCCGAAGCGGTTTCTGGAGCATATCCTGCTGGAAATCCGCAATGCCGGCATCCTGGGGTCCACCCGGGGCAGGTCGGGCGGCTATCAGCTTCTGCGTAGCCCCGACCAGATATCTGTTTCGGAACTGTTGCGGATGATCGACGGGCCGATGGCGCCCCTGGCTTGCCTGTCGCGCTCGGCCTACCAGCGTTGCGACGATTGCGCCGACGAGAAAAGCTGCCGAATTCGCCGGGTCTTTGCCGAGGTGTTCTATTCCTACCTTGTCCTGATCGAAAGCCTGACGCTGGCGGATGTCATGCACAATGACGGAGCGCTGCCGCATCTGGCGGCATCTTGACGTCGGTCCCGCATCTGGCGGCATTTTGACCGCCTTGCCGCCTCTTGCGGCCATGTGATTGAATTTCGGCCATCAAATACGATTTGCCGTAACGGATGTCGGTCGCTCCGCGATTCGTGCTTGAATACTAGCTATGCTTACAATATGTGCCGCTTATGAATGGCACCTCACCCTCATTGGCGGTCCTTCTGCACGACACTGCGCGCGCTTTGCGCCGCAGGTTTGAAGTGCGGATGAGCGGGCACAACCTGTCCTCTGCCCAATGGCGCCTTCTGGTGCTGGCGTGCAAATACCCCTGTGCCGCGCAAGGCTTTTTCGCCGACAAGCTGGAAATCGAGCCCATTTCGGTCAGCCGCCTGATTGACCGGATGGTGAAGGGCGGCTGGTTGCAGCGTCAGGATGATCCCAAGGATCGGCGCGTCAAGCTTGTGCTGCCGACCGACCAGGCGCTGTCGGCATACCGCGAGATCATGGACATCGCGGACGATGTTTATCGCGAGGCGCTTTTGGGCCTGACCGAAGACGAGACGCAGGTCTTGTTGAAAGGCCTCGCGACGATTTCCTGCAACCTGACCGCGCTAGAGAACGGCGCGGCCCCCGTTCACCCCCCAAGCGACCCGGCCCCGGCGCCCGATGCCCCGGTGCCCGATGCCCCGGTGCCCGATGCCTCGGCTGCTGCCTCTGTCTGACCTGAAGGAAGTTGTTGATGTCCGCGACTGCTGTTCTTGATGTTGCGCCGACGCGCCCGCGCCGCCGGTTGTGGTTGATGCTGTCGCTGCCAGTCCTGCTGCTGGCGGGGGGGCTTGGATATTGGTTGACCGGCGGGCGTTACGAATCCACCGACAACGCCAATCTGCATGATGTGCGCATCTCGGTCGTCTCGGATCTGACGGGACGTGTGGTGTCCTCCAGCGTCACCGACGGTGCGGTCGTGAAGGCTGGCGACGTGCTGTTTCAAGTTGACCCCGCCCCCTACAAGATTGCCGTCGATCAGGCCAAAGCCGCCGTTGCCGCGGCGAGGTTGCAGGTTGAAGGGCTGAAGGGCATGTATGCCACCACGGTTCAGCAAGCCAAGGTCGCGGCCGACGATGCCGCCTTCCAGCAGGACGAGCTGGACCGCCAGACGGCGCTGTCGTCGCGCGGGGTGCAGACGGCTTCAGCGCTGGATGCGGCCAGGAATACCGCCCGCAAGGCCACCGATGCCGCCAAACTGGCCGAGATCGCCGTGGCCAATGCCAAAGCCGCTTTGGGCGGCAATCCTGACATCCCGACGGATGACCATCCGGCCGTCAGCGCCGCCGTCGCCGCGTTGGACCGGGCCGCGTACAACCTGTCGCTGACCACCGTCACGGCGCCCGGCGATGGTCTGCTTTATCAGGCGACGTCGTTTCGACCGGGCCAGATGGTTTCGGCCGCCGCGCCGCTGTTCGTGCTGATCGAGACGGGTGACGTCTGGATTGACGCCAACTTCAAGGAAACGCAGTTGGCTGCCCTGACCGCCGGCCAACCCGCAACGGTGACCTGCGACATTGACCCCGGCCACAAACTCGCCGGCAAAGTCGAGGCGATTGGCGCCGGCACCGGGTCCGAGTTTTCGTTGCTGCCCGCGCAGAACGCCACCGGCAACTGGGTCAAGGTCACCCAGCGGGTTCCGGTCCGTGTGCGGCTGGATCATCCCGAGACTGCGCTGAAACTGGTCGCCGGGATGAGCTGTTCGGTGGCCATCGACACCGGCCGCAGCCGCAGCCTGTCCGACCTTCTGTCCGTCCTGCCGGGGCGCTAACGCCATGGCCGCCGCAGCAAGCACATCCCTGACGGATGTTCCGCACAAGGGCCTGATCACGCTGTCAATCATGGCCGCGACGATCATGCAGGTGCTGGATACCACCATCGCCAACGTCGCCTTGCCAGCGATGACCAGCGACCTTGGCGCCAGCCAGGACACGATCACCTGGGTTTTGACCTCGTATATCGTGGCCATGGCAATCATGACGGCGGCGACCGGCTGGCTGTCGGACCGGATCGGCAAACGCCCGTTGTTCCTGATCTCGGTGGCGGGCTTCGTGGCCACCTCGGTGCTGTGCGGGCTGGCGTGGAGCCTGCCCTCGATAGTGGCGTTCCGGCTGTTGCAGGGTCTGTTTGGCGCCGCAATCGTGCCCTTGTCCCAGACCTTTCTGCTGGACATCAACACCCGCGAAAAGGCGGGATCCGCCATGGCGATGTGGGGGGCCGGGATCATGGTCGGGCCGATCATCGGGCCAACGCTTGGCGGCTGGCTGACCGACAGTTTCAACTGGCGCTGGGTGTTCCTTGTGAACCTTCCGGTGGGCATCTTGGCGTTCCTGGGCTGCTGGGCCTATCTGCCCCGCGTCAAATCCACCCCGCGTGCCTTTGATTTGTTCGGTTTTGCCATGATCGCCATCGGCCTTGGCTCGTTGCAGATGCTTCTGGACCGGGGCGGCGAAGTGGACTGGTTCAACGCCGCCGAGATCTGGATCTATTTCGGGCTCGCCGTCTCGGGCTTCTGGGTGTTCACCATTCACATCATAGGGGCGCCCAAGCCATTCCTTGACCCCAAGATGTTCCTCGACCGCAACTACACCACCAGTTTGATCATGATGTTCGTGATCGGGGTGATCCTGCTGGCCAGCCTTGCCTTGTTGCCGCCGATGCTGTCGCGCATCTTCGGCTATCCGACCATCACGACCGGCATGGTGATGGGGCCGCGCGGCGTCGGCACCATGGCCTCGATGATCCTGGTGGGTCGGCTCATGCGCAGCATGGACCCGCGTGCGCTGGTGATCACCGGGCTTTTGATCACAGCAGCCTCACTGTGGATGATGACCGGCTTTTCGCCGCAGATGGGCGCGGGGCCGGTGGTCTGGACCGGCCTGATCCAGGGCGTTGGGCTGGGGCTGGTCTTCGTGCCGCTGACCACCGTCGCCTTTGCCACCATCAACCCCAAGTATCGGGCCGATGCGACGGCTCTGTTCAGCCTTGCGAGGGCCATCGGCTCGTCTATCGGCATCTCGATCGTCTCGGTGCTGTTGGCGCGAAACATCCAAGTCAACCATGTCGAGCTTGGGGCCGCGATCTCGCCTTTCAATCCGGTTCTGACCCAGGCCGTGCCGACGGCCACCGCGGGCAATGTCATTGTGCTGACCCAGCTTGACGGGCTGGTGAACATTCAGGCGCTGATGGTGTCCTATCTGGATGACTTCAAACTGATGATGATCGTGGCGCTTTGCGTGATCCCGATGGTGTTCTTCTTGTCCAAGGGTGATGAAAAGTCTGGCGGCGCGCCGGTCGCTCACGCCGATTGATGCCTGCGCAAAGGCCAATCCTGAATGTCTGACCGCAGCGCAACCCGAATTGACCTGACCCCGGTTTGCGGCGGGGTTGTCCTGTGTCATGCTGGGCTCATGGAAGATGCTGCCCCCTCGCCCCGTCGGCCCCGAATGACCCGTCCCGATCGCCGCGCCGAGATTGCCCGCGCGGCGATGGATTGCCTGAAACGCCACGGCTATGCCGCGCTGACGGCGCGCAAAGTGGTCGAGGCGGCGGGCCTGTCGCTTGGCCATCTGACCTATTCATTCGCCGACATGGACGAGCTTTTGTCGGAAACCTACCGCCTGGCATCCGAGGATTTGCGTCGGACGACGGCTTTGGGAGTTGAAAGCGCGGGGCAGGACCCTTGGGCGCGACTGGAAAGCTACCTGCGGGCTGGTTATGCACCCGAAATTCTGGATGCGGGCTATCTCAGAATGCGGGTGGATTTGTGGTCGGCGGCGCTGACCCATCCGAAAATCGCCGAAACCGAACGGTTGCTCTATGATCGCTATCGTCACGCGCTGGAACAGCATCTGCGCGCAGTGGGGCCTGACGCGGGGACGACCGCAATTCGTGCGCTGACCGATGCGATGATGGCACTGCTGGATGGGCTTTGGCTGGATGTGCTGCGGCGGGGTGACATTGACGCGGTTGAAAATGGGATCGTGGCCTGTCTGGATCTGGCCAAGACGCGTTTGGCGGGCTGACCCCAGATCAGACTCATTTTGCATCCGGCGGCCAATGTTGCGCTTCATCAGGTAACACGCTTCGCAGACAACGCCAGTGCCTGACCCTGCCGCTCGGCGGCCCCGGGGGCCGTGCCCGTCGCCGCCGCTCGAACTTGCAAGTAACTGACCAGTCAGTTATTAAGGGCAATGTCTGACGCGGCTCCATCCGGACCCAAATTTCGCCGTCGATCCGCCGATCGCCCGGACGAGGTGTTGGACGCGGCGCTCGCACTGTTCAGCTCGCGCGGATTTGCCCAGACCAGGGTCGAGGACATCGCGGCCAGGGCCGGCTTGTCCAAAGCGGCCGTGTATCTATACTTCCCGTCCAAACAGGCGCTGCTGCAAGGGTTGGTCCACCGCGCGATCTCTGGTCTGGCTGACGATGCAATCGCCAGAATGAAGGACTGGCGGGGCGATCCGAGGCCGCTTCTGGCCCAGATTCTGCGGCAGATTGCGGCGCGGCTGGCCGATCCCGCCGTGGTCGCAATCCCCGCGCTGATCCTCCGCGAAGCGCCGCATGCCCCGGAAATCGCCGCGGTCTACCGGGCCGAAGTGCTGGACAGGATGATCCCGGCGCTGGCGGCGCTGGTCGCGCAAGGCGTGGCGGGCGGGCATATCCGCGCGGTGGATCCGGAGCTGACCGTGCGGAGCATCGTCGGCCCGGTGATGATGCACCTGATTTTGGTGCATGTTTTTGAAATGTCGGCAGGCGATGGTCCCGGGCTGGACATCCTTGTTGAAAACCACCTGACAATTCTGAATGCCGGGCTTGCGCCCGAGAAAGGTGTCCCATGACCGGGATCCTCGACGCCGTGGCGGCTGGCTTTTCCGCCCTGCTGGTCGCGCTGGGTTTGTCGCAGCCTGCGGCCACGGCTTGGAACGGGTACCTGGAGGCGGACTATGTCTATGTCGCCCCGCTGACGGCCGGTCGGATCACCGCGATCCATGCCGACCAGGGCGACCATGTCGCCTCGGGCGTTCTGCTGGTCGAGATGGACCCCGAAGCGCAGACGGCTTCGCTTGCTGCGGCAAAGGCCGGTGTGGCACAGGCGCAGGCCAATCTGGACAATCTGGAAACCGGCAGCCGCGAGGCCGAGATTGCCGTCATCGAAGCCAGCCTGCGCCGGGCCGAGGCTGACCGCGATCTTGCGAAGGGAAATATGGACCGCACGCAGGTTCTGACCGAAAAGGGCACGGCGTCCTCGGTTCAGTTGCAGCAGATGCAAAGCCAACTTGCCGTCGCTCAGGCGCAGGTGGACCAGTTGCAGGCGCAGCTTGAAGTGGCCCGGTTGCCGGCCCGTGCGGCGCAAAGAAATGCGGCGGAAGCGGCACTGGACGTGGCGCGCTTTCAGATGCAATCGGCGCAAGTGGCGCTGCGTGACCGCAAGCTGACGGCGCCGATCACCGGAGTGGTGGACCAGCGGTTCTACGATCCGGGCGAAGTGGCGGGGGCGGGGGCACCAATCTTGTCGCTTTATGATCCGGACAAGCTGAAAGTGATCTTCTTCCTGCCCGAGGCGCGGCGCGCGGAACTGGCCTTGGGAAAAGTGCTGGCGGTAGCTTGCGACACTTGTCCGGTCGAGCTGTCGGCCGAAGTGACCCGCATCGCGCCAGAGCCGCAGTTCACTCCGCCGATCCTGTATTCTCGGGACGAGCGCGGTCGCCTTGTGTTCCGGGCCGAGGCACGCATGTCCAGGACCAAAGGCCTGTCGCCGGGCCAGCCGGTCAGCCTGACCCCGCTGCCATGAATGAGCTTGCGATCTCGGTCCACGGCCTGACCAAGTCGTTTGGGGGCCGCAAGGTGGTGGATGATTTCGCCATGGATGTGCCCAAGGGCGCGATCTTCGGCTTTCTGGGGCCGAACGGGTCGGGCAAGACCACCACGATCCGGATGATGTGCGGCCTGCTGACGCCAGAGGCGGGGGAGGGCCGGTGTCTGGGCTTTGACATTCTGCGGCAGAGTCAGCAGATCAAGGAGCGCGTCGGCTACATGACCCAGAGGTTCTCGCTGTACGAGGACCTGACGATTGCCGAAAACCTTGACTTCATCGCCCGGATGTATGGCATGACGGACCGCAAGGCCAAGGTGAGACAGGCTCTGGTGGATCTGGGTCTGGCGGACCGGGCGAACCAGTTGGCGGGGGGGCTGTCGGGGGGATGGAAGCAGCGGCTGAGCCTGGCCGCCTGCATGCTGCACCAGCCGGACCTTTTGCTGCTGGATGAACCCACGGCGGGCGTCGATCCCAAGGCGCGGCGGGATTTCTGGGATGAAATCCGGCGGCTGTCGGGGCAGGGCGTCACGGTGCTGGTTTCGACCCACTATATGGACGAGGCGATCCAGTGCGATTTCATCGCCTATATCGCCTATGGCTAGAAGCTGATCTCGGGGCCGGCACGCGAGATTCCCGCGATGGTCGGGCTGTCCACCTGGGCAGTCGAAGTTCCGATGGACCGGGTTGCGACGCTGGAGACGGAATTGCGTGCCGCGCCCGGCGTGGCTCAGGTCGCGCGGTTCGGGACGGTGCTGCATGTCTCGGGCACGGATGCGGGGGCGCTGGCGGCGCTGGTCGCCTCGCGTCGGGGCGAGGCGTGGAGCGAGGTGAAGGGCGGGCTGGAGGAGGCGTTCATTTACCTGATGTCGCAGTCGAAGGACAACTTCGCGGGACCAGTTTCGAAGGTGGGCGCATGAGCTTCTCGTTCTCGCGGTTCGGGGCGGTGCTGGGCAAGGAATTCATCCAGATGCGCCGCGACAAGGTGACCTTTGCCATGATGATCGGCGTGCCGATCATGCAGCTTCTGTTGTTCGGCTTTGCCATCAACTCGGACCCGCACCATCTGCCGACCCTGATCGAAATGGCGGACGAGGGGCCATTGGCCCGGGCGGTCCTGTCGGGGATGCAGCAGTCGGAGTACTTCGACTTTCAGGGACTGGTCACCTCGCCGGCCGAGGGGGACCGGGCGTTGCGGGACGGGACGGCCAGCTTTGTCGTGGTGATCCCCAAAGGGTTCGAGCGGGATGTGGTGCGGGGGTTGGCGCCGGAGATCTTGCTGACCGCTGATGCAAGCGACCCTTCTGCGTCAGGCGCGGCGGTGGCGGCGATGAGCGGGATCGTGGCGCGGGCCGAGGCCGATGTGCTGACCGGACCCTTGCGGATGGCGGCGGCACCTTCAGGTCCGGTGACGGTGACGGTGACAGTGCATCGGCAGTTCAATCCGGAAGGGCGCACGGCCTTGAACATCGTGCCGGGGCTGCTGGCGATCATCCTGTCGATGACCATGGTGCTGATCACGGCGGTTGCGATTGTCCGGGAAACCGAGCGGGGGACAATGGAGGCGCTGATTGCCACGCCGGTTCGGCCGCTGGAGGTGCTGCTGGGCAAGATCGCGCCCTATGTGCTGGTGGGCTATGTGCAGACCGGGGTGTTCTTGCTGGCGGGGCGGTTCATCTTTTCGGTGCCTTTCCTCGGCTCTCCGCTGGCGTTCTTCATCGGGTTCAACTTGTATATCGTGACCAATCTGGCGCTGGGGTTCCTGATCTCGACGCTGGCGCGCAGCCAGATGCAGGCGATGCAGTTGTCGTTCTTCACGATCCTGCCGACGATTCTGTTGTCGGGCTTCATGTTCCCTTTTGCCGGGATGCCGGGGTGGGCGCGGGCGATCGGGACGGCCTTGCCGGCCACGCATTTCCTGCGGCTGACGCGGAAGGTGATGCTGAAAGGCGCGGGGCTGGGGGATGTGGGCTGGAATTTGTTGGGGATCACGGTGATCATGCTGCTGATCGTGACGGTGGCCCTGCGGCGGTATCGGCAGACGCTGGATTGAAGGCGCCTCCGGCGGGAGTATTTGGGCCAAGATGATGCGGGAAGGGGGTGCAATTGATGGGGTTGCACGCGTGCAACATCGTGTAATTCATTGATATTGAAAGATTTCGAAAATTTTGTTCATTTTCGGTTAACCACGATTCCGCAGACTTTCACTGGTTCTCGGTCCTGCCGCTGTTCTGCCTGATTTTTCAGCACTCGCCGGATTATCCGCCCGGCTTTCACGCCAAGGCGTTGAACAACCGGGCAAGGCTGGCGCATCGTGCAGCCATGAAAGAAATGGCGATCCTTCCGGTGATGGAGCGTGCGCGCGGTGCGGCGCGGGTGGGGCTTGTGCCCAAACCCGGCGGCTGGACCTTGGGCGATCTTTACCAGCAAGGGTCGGCCAAGGTGATCCTGCCGGAGATTGGCGGCGCGGCGGAGGTGGTGTTCCTGAACACCTCGGGCGGACTGACGGGCGGGGATAGGCTGAGCTATGCGATGACGCTTGGCGCGGGGCTGCGGGCCACGGCGACGACGCAGACGGCGGAACGGGCGTATAAATCCACCTCGGGTGCGGCGCATATGGCGTTGCGGTTTGAGGTGGGGGCGGGGGCGTATCTGGATTGGCTGCCGCAGGAGACGATCCTGTTTGACCGTTCCAACCTGTCGCGGCGGACGGAGATTCATCTGCATCCGGAGGCGCTGGGCTGCCTTGCGGTGGAATCGGTGGTTCTGGGCCGGGCGGCGATGGGCGAGACCGTGCGGCAAGTGTCGTTCCGCGACCGGCGCGAGGTGTGGCGCGGCGAGCGGCTGATCTTTGCAGACCCGGTGGCGCTGTCGGACGCCTCGCTGGGCGAGGATGCGGCGGGATTGGGCGGGGCGCGGGCCTTTGCGAGCCTTGTGATGATCGGGCAGGGGGTGGAGGATGCGTTGGCATCGCTGCGCGAGATGCTGGACGAGCCGGGCGTGCGTGCTGCCGCCTCGGCCCTGCCCGGGCGGTTGATGCTGCGCGCTTTGGCGGTGGACGGCTGGCCGCTGCGGCGGCTGATGGCACGTGTTTTGACCCGGCTGCGCGGGCAGGCTTTGCCGCGCGTCTGGCAGATATGAAAGGACGCATATGAACCTGACCCCGCGAGAGAAAGACAAGCTGCTTATAAGCCTCGCCGCCATGGTGGCCCGCGGGCGGCTGGCGCGCGGCGTGAAGCTGAACCACCCCGAGGCGATTGCGTTGATCACGGACTATGTGGTGGAAGGCGCGCGGGATGGCCGCTCGGTGTCCGACCTGATGCAGGCGGGTGGCACCGTCATCCGCGCCGATCAGTGCATGGAGGGCATCCCCGAGATGATCCACTCCGTCCAGGTCGAGGCGACCTTTCCGGACGGCACCAAGCTTGTCACTGTCCATCATCCCATCCGCTGAGGTAAGCCCATGATCCCCGGAGAAATCTTTCCCGCAAGCGGCGATATCGAACTGAATGCGGGCGCGCCGGTGACGGTGCTGGTGGTGGCCAACACCGGCGACCGTCCGGTGCAGGTGGGCAGTCATTATCATTTCGCCGAGACCAATCCGGGGCTGGCCTTTGACCGCGAGGCGGCGCGGGGCAAGCGGCTGGACATTGCCGCCGGAACCGCTGTGCGGTTCGAGCCGGGGCAGACGCGCGAGGTGTCGCTGGTGCCCTTGGCGGGCGGGCGGCGGGTTTATGGCTTCAACGCCAAGATCATGGGGGAATTGTGATGCGCCGTTATGTGCCCTGGATTGCGCTGGCCGCGCTGGTGGCACTGTCGGCTTGCGCGACGCAGCCGTTGATCACGCCGGGGTCTCGCGGGTTTTTCTGGGGGCTGTGGGATGGGGCGATTGCGCCGGTCAGCTTCGTGGTCTCGCTGTTCAACAATGCCTACCGGATCTACGCCACTCCCAATTCCGGGCTTTGGTATGATTTCGGCTATCTGATCGGCCTGACCTGCTGGGCCGGTGGCAGCCATGCCGCGCGGCGGCGCGGGCGGTGGGAGGACCGGCCGTGATCCTGACGCTTTCCGATGTCTGTTTTCGAGGGGCCTGCCGATGCCGCGACTGATTTCCCGTGCCACTTATGCTGCGATGTATGGCCCGACAGTGGGGGACCGGGTGCGGCTTGGCGACACCGATCTGATCATCGAGGTCGAGCGTGACCTGATCGCCGAACGGTCAGGCGGGAACGCGCTGGGCTATGGCGAGGAGGTGAAGTTCGGGGGCGGCAAGGTGATCCGCGACGGGATGGGGCAAAGCCAGATCACCCGGGCGGCGGGCGCGATGGACACGGTGATCACCAATGCGCTGATCGTGGACTGGACCGGGATCTACAAAGCGGATGTGGGGCTTAGGGACGGGCGGATTTGGAAGATCGGCAAGGCGGGCAATCCGGACACTCAGCCCGGGGTGGATGTGATCATCGGGCCGGGAACGGAAATACTGGCGGGTGAGGGGAAGATCCTGACGGCGGGGGGGATGGACAGCCATATCCATTTCATCGCGCCGCAGCAGATCGAGGATGCCTTGCATTCCGGCCTGACGACGATGCTGGGCGGCGGGACCGGGCCGGCGCATGGGACGCTGGCGACCACGTGCACTCCCGGGCCCTGGCATCTGGAGCGGATGATGCAAGCGGCGGATGCGTTTGCGATGAACCTCGCGTTTGCGGGGAAGGGGAATGCCTCGCTGCCGGCCGCATTGGAAGAACAGGTCCGCGCGGGGGCTTGTGCGTTGAAATTGCACGAGGATTGGGGGACGACCCCGGCCGCCATCGACTGCTGCCTGACGGTGGCCGATGCGATGGATGTGCAGGTGATGATCCACACCGATACGCTGAACGAGAGCGGGTTTGTGGAGAATACTTTGGCCGCGATCAAGGGGCGGACGATCCATGCGTTCCATACCGAAGGCGCGGGCGGGGGCCATGCGCCGGACATCATCAAGGTGGTGGGAAGCCAGAACATCCTGCCCAGTTCGACCAATCCGACGATGCCCTATACGGTCAACACGATCGAGGAGCACCTCGACATGCTGATGGTGTGCCACCATCTGGACCGGCGGGTGCCCGAGGATGTGGCCTTTGCCGAAAGCCGCATCCGGCGCGAGACGATTGCGGCGGAGGATATTTTGCACGACATGGGGGCGTTTTCGGTCCTGTCGTCGGACAGTCAGGCGATGGGGCGGGTGGGCGAGGTGATCACCCGGACCTGGCAGACCGCGCATATGAACAAGAAGCGGCGCGGGCGGCTGGCGGAGGAAGTGGGTGAGAACGACAATTTCCGGGTGAAGCGGTATATCGCGAAGTACACGATCAACCCGGCGATCATTCACGGGATTTCGGGGCATATCGGAAGCGTGGAAGAGGGCAAGCGGGCGGACCTGGTGCTGTGGTCTCCGGCGTTCTTTGGGGCCAAGCCGGAAATGGTGCTGCTGGGCGGGGTGATCGTGGTGGCGCAGATGGGGGATCCCAATGCCTCCATTCCGACACCGCAGCCGGTGTATTCGCGGCCAATGTTCGGGGCGTTCGGGCGGAGCGTGGAGCGGAACGCGGTGGTGTTCGTGTCCAAGGCCGGGCTGGAGGCGGATGTGCGGCATCGCTACGGGATCGCCAAAGAGACGCTGGCGGTGGAGGGGACGCGGGGGATCGGCAAGCGGGATATGAAGCTGAACAGCGCCACTCCCAGCATTGAAGTGGACCCGGAGACCTATGTAGTGCGGGCGGATGGGGTGCTGCTGACCTGCGAGCCCGCGACGGAATTGCCGCTGGCGCAGCGGTATTTCCTGTTTTGAGGATGAAACTCGCCATCGGTCTAGCCATTGGTAGGTCGGGCGACAGCCCGACTCTCGCAGCCGGGGCGGGGTGGAGCCCCGCCAACAAACCGGGG
>JANLQT010000296.1:0-2930 GCA_031368035.1 Rhodobacterales bacterium
TCTGCGTCCGGTGCTGGTGGGGAAAGGCGAGGCCAAGGGGTCGATGCTGGTCGTCGGCCTTGGCACCGGGGTCAATGCCGCGCCGGTGCATGACACGCCCTGGGGCCGCATCGTGCCGCCGTCGGAATGCGGGCATATTTCGATGCCGATCGACAATGCGGAAATCGCGCGGCTGGCGAGTTTCATCGAAGCTTATGGCCCGCACGCGCATGGCTTTGCCAGCGTGGAAGATGTGCTGGCCGGGCGCGGGGTCGAGCATCTGTATGCCTTTGTCACGGCCGAGATGCTGGGCAATCCGGCGGTGAAAACCAGCGCCGAGGTGATGGCCGCGCTGGAGCGGGGCGAGGCTCCGGCGCGGGCGACAGCGCGGCTTTACACGCAGATTCTGGCATCGAACCTGGGCAATCTGGCGCTGATTCATCTGCCTTTTGGGGGCATCTATCTGATCGGCGGCATGGCGCGGGCCTTTACGCCCTATCTGCTGGAGATGGGCTTTGCCGAAGCGTTCCGGGCCAAGGGGCGGTTCGAAAGCTTCCTCGGGGCGTTCTCGGTGACCACGGTCGAGGATGATTTCGCAGCACTGACGGGCTGTGCGAATTATCTGGCCAACGGCGGCAAGGGCTGACAACTCGGGGGCTTTGCCCCCGAACCCCCGAGTATTTGCACCACAATGATGATGCTTAGTGGGGCAGGAAATTGTCCAGAAAGCCGAGGGCGGTTTGCAAGCCGTCCGGAGCGATGCCGTGGCCGGTGCCTTCCATCACATGGGCATAGACGTTGAAGCCCGCGCGGGTCAGTTCATTGCCGGCAAAGGCCATGTTGCCGAAGGGGACAACTTCGTCCTCGGTGCCGTGCATCAGCAGGACTGGGGGTTTGGAGGTGGCTTCGGCTTCCAGCCGTTCGGGTTCCACGAGGCGGCCCGAGATGGCGATGACGGCAGCGATTTGGGTGTTGAGGCGGGGGGCGACGTGCATGGCCATCATCGCGCCTTGCGAGAAGCCGAGGAGCGCGACGTTTTGCAGCGGGACCTTCTCGTAGGTGGCGCGCTGAGTCAGGAATTCGGTCAGGTCTTCGGTGGATTTGGCAAGGCCTGCGCGCATGGTTTCTTCCGAGGTGCCATCGAAGCGCGGGATCGAGAACCATTGATAGCCGGAAGGCGCGCCGGGCACACGCTCGGGGGCGTCGGGGGCAACGAAGCTGGTGTCGGGCAGATGGGAGCCAAGTTGCTCGGCCAGGCCCAGGAGGTCGGCGCCGTCTGACCCATAGCCGTGCAGGAATACCACGAGGCTTTTCGGTTGGCCGGATTGGGCGGCCCTGCGGCCGAATTTCAAGGTGCGTGCCATCAGCGGATTCCGTCTTTGGATTTGATGTGGCGGTAGTAGGCCCAAAGCCCGCGGGCAGCAACTGCGCGCCAGGGCGACCACGGCTCTGCAAGAACGCGCAACTCGGCGGCGTTCGGGCGGGCGGGAAGGTCGAACAGGTGCCGTGCGGCTTCCTGCAGGGCGATGCCCCGGCCGCCAGAACATCGGGGCGGTCTAGGGCGAACATCGCATAGATTTCCGCCGTCCAGGGACCGATGCCGGGCAAGGCGATCAGCGCGGCATGGACCTCGGCGTCGGGGCGGGCGCGCAAGGACGGCCAGTCGATGCGGGACTGGGCCAGCGCAAGGACGTAGCGGGCCTTGGGGCGCGAAAGGCCGGCGGCGCGCAAGGTGTCTTCGTTGGAGGCTGCGATTTGCGGCTCGCTCCACAGGCCCGCCGACTGCATCTTCGCGGCGATGGCGCGGGCGGCGGCGGTGGAAACCTGCTGGCCGATGATTGCGTCCAGTAGCGCCTCGAACCCGTCGGGGTGGCGGCGCAGGGGCCAGGGGCCGGTGTGCTGCAGCACATGGGCAAAGCGCGGTTCACGCTGCGCCAGCCAGGCGGCGCCGGTCGCCACGTCATCCAGGGTTTCGATCGGGTGGGACATGGGAGGAATTTCTGCGGCGGTTAGGGGGGACGACGGGACGCTTTCGCGCTGGACGATATTCGCGCGGGCCTTTACGCCTTGCCACATCATGACAGATGCAACGCTTTCCAGCCCCCCGCAGTATGACGACCGCCTTGCCCGGCGCAACCTGATCGTGCTGATCGCGTCGCAAGCGGTGATCGGGGCGCAGCTTCCGGCGATTTTCAACATAGCGGGTCTGGCCGGCAAGATGCTGTCGCCCAACCCGTGCTGGGCGACGCTGGCAGTGTCGGCCATGGTGATCGGATCCATGACGGCCGCCAACCCGCTGTCGGGCTTCATGGCGCGGCAGGGGCGGAAAGCCGGGTTCATGGTGGCGGCGCTGATTGCGGCGTTGGGCGCGGCGATTTCGTCTTACGGGATCAGCCAAGGCAACTTCTATGTCTTCGTCTTCGGCGCGCTGTTTTCCGGCGTTTACATGTCGGCGCAGGGGTTCTACCGCTTTGCTGCTGCCGACACCGCAAGCCCCGAGTTCCGGCCCAAAGCGATTTCCTATGTCACCGCCGGGGGCCTGATCTCGGCGATCTTCGGCCCGCAACTGGTGAAGATGACCGCGCAGGCGATGGCGGTGCCGTTCTTGGGCACCTATCTGGTGGTGATCGGGTTGAACCTGCTGGGGCTGGTATTCTTTGCCTTCCTGAAATTCCCCAAGGTGGCGGTCCCGGTCAGGGGCGGGCCGATCATCGGTCGGACAAGGTGGGAGTTGATCACCACGCCGAAAGTCCTGGTCGCGGTGATCGTGGCAACGGTCAGCTATGCGCTGATGAACCTGGTAATGACCTCTTCGCCCCTCGCCGTTGTCGGCTGCGGCTATCACACCGCCGATGCCGCCAATGTCGTGCGAGCGCATGTGCTGGCCATGTATATTCCGTCATTTTTTACCGGCTCGCTGATCGCCCGCTTCGGTGTGGAACGGGTGATGA
>JANLQT010000303.1:0-2291 GCA_031368035.1 Rhodobacterales bacterium
CGCATCGCGGCGGGCGAGGTAGTCGTTGACGGTGACGATATGCACGCCCTTGCCGGTCAGCGCGTTCAGATAGGCCGGAAAGGTCGCGACCAGGGTCTTGCCCTCGCCGGTGCGCATTTCCGCGATATTGCCCTGATGCAGAAAGATCCCGCCCATCAGTTGCACGTCAAAGGCCCGCAGACCCAAGGCGCGGCGCGCAGCTTCGCGGCAGTTGGCAAAGGCTTCCGGCAGAATGGCATCCAGGCTTTCGCCGCCCTCCTGCACCCGCTTCTGGAACTCGGCCGTCTTGGCTTTGATCTCGTCGTCGCTCAACGCGGCGAACTGCGGCTCCAGCGCACCTATCTGCGCCACAACCGGCCGCGCCGATTTCACCTTGCGGTCATTCGGTGTCCCGAAAACCTTCCGCGCCAGCGATCCAATTCCCAGCATATTCACTCCGCCCGGGCCCTGTGCGGCACCCTTCGCTTTGACAGAATCGTGCGAGACACAGGACTTGCCCCAACCCGCCCGCTTCCCTAGAAGGGCCGGGAGGTTTGCGGTCCCTTCGCACAATGACGATGGCGATGTAAGGGACGGGTGCGCCATAGTCAACGCCGCAAGGGGAATCCGCGGCTTCAGGAGGACGTGAGATGTCGAAATTCGCTGGTTTCTTGGTGGGGGTTTCCCTGACGGCCCTGTCGGCGCTGCCAAGCTTCGCCGACAGCACCACCGCCGCCGCCACAACCACACCCGCGACCACACCTGCGACCACACCCGCGACCAAGGACACCGTGCTCGCCACCGTGAACGGCACCAACATCACCATGGGCGATGTGATCGTGACCTATGCCTCCATCGCCGACCAGTACAAGCAGATGCCGGATGACCAGCTTTTCAAGGGCATCCTCGACCAGATCGTCCAACAGGTCGCGCTGGAACAGGAACTTGGCGACAGTCTGACCCCCAAGGACCTGCTGGTGCTGCAAGCCACCAAGCGCAACTACCTCGCCAATGTCGCGCTTGACCCGATCGCCAAGGCCGCCGTCACTGACGAGGCGCTGAAGACCGCCTATGACGCCGCCGTCGCCGCGATGCCGCCACTTACGGAATACCACGCCAGCCACATCCTGGTGGACAATGAAGACAAGGCGAAAAAGCTGCTGGCCGACATTCAGGGCGGCAAGCCTTTTGCCGATGTCGCCACGGAAAACTCCACCGATGGCTCGGCCAAGGCCGGCGGCGATCTGGGCTGGTTCAGCCTTGGCGCCATGGTCAAGCCATTCGAAGATGCCGTGGTGGCCGCCAAAATCGGTGAGGTTGCCGGTCCGATCCAGACCGATTTCGGCTGGCACCTGATCCTGGTGACCGAAACCCGCGTCAAGGCGCCGCCGACGCTGGACGACATGCGTCAGCAGCTGTCCAATCAGGTGCAGGCCGACGCGATCAAGGCCTATCTGAAGGACCTGACCGAGAAGGCCAAAGTCACCCGCACCACCGACGGGATCGACCCTTCGGCGATGAAAGACCCGTCCCTGCTGGACAAGTAACCGCCCAAGTTGGGCAAAGGGGGCCAGATGGCCAAGACCGACTGGAAAGCCGAAGCCAAGGCGCTGAAAAAGCAGATCAGGCTTCTGCGCGACGAGGTGGGCAAATCCGGGGGCAAGGCCCAGCCTGCGCCCAAACCCGTCAAAAACGCCAAGCCGGTCTCGCCGCTCGCCCCGGCCAGCTTCCCGGGCCTGCCCCTGATCGCCGGCGCCGCCTTCGCCGCGGCCGAGGCCGGAGTGCGCTATGCCAATCGCAAGGACGTGATGCTCGTCCACCTCGCCCCCGGCACGGTCGTCGCCGGGGCCTTCACCAAATCCTCGACCCGCTCGGCCTGCGTGCGCGACGGTCAGGCCAAACTGGCGCTGCGCGTGCCGGCGGGCACCGGCGCCGCGAACATCTTCAACTCCGGCAATTCCAACGCCTTCACCGGCAAAGCCGGTGACGCCTCGGTCGCCGCGATCACCGAGGCCGTCGCCGCCGCCCTGAACATCCCCGCCAGCCGCGTGTTCTCCTCCTCCACCGGCGTCATCGGCGAGCCGCTGCCCCACGACCGCATCACCGCCGCCGTCCCCGCGCTGGTCGCCGCCCTGACCGAGGAAGCCATCCTCGGCGCCGCCCAGGCGATGATGACCACCGACACCTATCCCAAGGGCGCGTCCGTCACCCTGCAAGGCGAGGGCGGCGCCATCCACATCGCCGGCATCGCCAAAGGCTCAGGCATGATCGCCCCCGACATGGCGACGATGCTGGTCTATATCTTCACCGAC
>JANLQT010000339.1:0-1659 GCA_031368035.1 Rhodobacterales bacterium
CCCGACCATCAGCGTGCGCCGGGGCCCGATGCTGGCCGCCACCCGGCTCCACACCGGCGCCGACGCCGCCGCCGACACAAAGAACAGCAGCAAAAACGGCCCCGACAGGGTCGGCAATTCCAGCCGATCCTCGACGAAGAACAAAAACAGCGTGGACGTCACCGCCACCGGCATCGAATTGACCAGCGCCACCACCAGCAACCACCGCGCCTGACGGTCCGCCAGCGCCGGCCGAAACGCCGACAGGCCCGGAGGCATCTCTGAGGGCCCCGACGCCTGCCAAGCCCCCCGCATCGCCAACCCGGCGGCCACAGCCAGCGCCACAAACACCCAGCCGAAACTGCCAGCCCCGCCCGGCAAGACGCTTGGCAGCACCGCCGCCGCCGACACGCCAAACAGCGTCCCCGCTTCGCGCCACCCCGCCAGCCGCAGATGCGCGCCGCCTTGGCTACGCGCCCAGTCCACCCCTTGGGCGTAAAACGCAATCGTCAGGAACGAATAGGCCAGCGTCACCAGCCCCATCGTCAGCGCAAACCACACCACCGGCGCCACGGGCGGCGCCAGCGTCAACAGCCCCAGCATCCCCGCCGCCATCACCACCAGCATGCCCGCGACCAAGGCCCCGCGCCGCGCCCGAAACCGCTCCGCAATCCAGCCCAAGGCGGGGTCCTGCACCACATCCAGCAGCCGCAAGGCCCCCAGCACCGCGCCAAGCGTCCCCAGCCCGATCCCATAGCGCTCGGCATATAATTTCGGCGCGTGGATGTACAAAGGCAGCCCCGCCGCCGCGATCATCGCGGCAAACAGCGCCCAGGGCCAAAGCCCGCGCGCAGCCGTTGTCACCGCGACACCTCGTCCACCGGCGGCACCGGGCGGGCGCGAAACGCCGCGCCCTTCCACCACAGCTTCAACGCCTGCCAATGGATCAGCGCCAACACCCGGCGCGACCCGAACGGCCGCCGCAGACACGCCGCCACGATCCCGGCATTGCTCAAAGGCTCCAGCCGACCCACCAGAGTCGCCAGCAGCCCGCCCTTGCCTGCCGAATAATCAATGAATATCCCGATCCGCTTCGCCGTCACATCGAACCGGAATTCATACCCGCCCTCCACCGGCTGAAACGGCGAGACGTGGAAGATCTTCTGCGCCAGAATGTGATCCGTCGGCAGAATCGGCCCAAGGTCCTCGCGGTGGCACAAATAGGAATGGCGGTCGCCATAGGTGTTCGACACCTCGGCAATCACCACCCGCAACCCGCTGGAATCGCTACAAAGCCAAAACGACACCGGGTTGAACACATGCCCCAACACGCGCGGCTGCGCCAGCAGCCGGATGCTGTCGCCCCCCGGCAACCCATGGCCCGCCAACACCTCGCGCACCCATTCCAGCCCACGCCCATGCCCCGGCGCGCCGCCATGGTCGCGGTCCCACAACGACAAAAGCCCCCCGCATTGCGCGCAAACAGCCCCGGCCCCTCGCCGGTTTCCATGTCCAACAGCACGTAATCCACCCGATAGCGAAAGGCGTTCTCGATCCCCCCCCGCCGCGCGTGAAACGTCTCGCCCTTCAGATGCTGAACCTGGCTCATGCCGCTTCCCGCAACCGCACGCGCGCCTGCATCGCGCCCACCACGTCCAGCGCGCTGACAAACCCGTCCTC
>JANLQT010000345.1:0-1726 GCA_031368035.1 Rhodobacterales bacterium
CGCCGGTAATGAGCGCGCCGCAACAGGGCTACGCAGCACCCGCGCCGCAACAGCAGCCGTCCCAAACCCCTGCGACCCCCGGTTTTTCCGGGCGTCCCAGCTGGGCCGAGTGAGGGGGAGCGATCATGAGGCTGCGTCCCCGTCAGAAAATCTTCGTCGAGCGCAGCCTCGCGGCGCTTGACGCCCGCGGCAACACGCTGGGCATCGCGCCCACCGGGGCAGGTAAGACCATAATGCTGTCGGCGGTCACCGGTGAGGTGATCGGCGACAGCGCCGCCAAAGCCTGCGTGCTGGCCCACCGCGACGAGTTGACCGATCAGAACCGGGGCAAGTTCGCCCGGGTCAATCCGGGCCTGATTACCTCGGTGGTCGATGCCAATGGCAAGTCATGGGCCGGTCAGGTGACCTTCGCCATGGTGCCGACGCTGGCACGGATCGGCAATCTCGCCGCCATGCCGAAGCTTGATCTGCTGGTGATCGACGAGGCGCATCATGCGGTCGCCGACAGCTACCGCCGCATCATCGACCATGTCCGCAAAACCAACCCCGACGCCCGCATCTTTGGCGTCACCGCCACGCCGAACCGCGGGGACCGCAAGGGCCTGCGCGAGGTGTTCGACAATGTCGCCGATCAGGTGCGTCTGGGTGAGTTGATCGCTTCAGGCCATCTGGTGCCGCCCCGCACCTTCGTCATCGATGTCGGCGTGCAGGACAAACTGCGCACGGTGCGCAAGACGCTGGCAGACTTCGACATGGGTGAAGTTGCGTCAATCATGGACCGCGCGCCGATTACCGACGAAGTGATCCGGCACTGGAAGGAAAAGGCGCAAGAGGCCGGGGGCGCAGATGCCTGGCGGCAGACGGTCGTGTTCTGCTCGACCGTTGCCCATGCCGCGCATGTGACGGAGGCTTTCAACGCCGCAGATGTGCCGGCAGCGCTGATCCATGGCGATCTGCCGAGCGAGGAACGGCGCGCCATTCTCGCCGCCTACGCTGCGGGCAAAATCTGCGTCATCGTCAACGTGGCCGTGCTCACCGAAGGCTGGGACCATCCGCCAACCTCCTGCGTCGTGCTGCTGCGCCCCAGTTCCTACAAATCCACCATGATTCAGATGGTTGGTCGTGGCCTGCGCACCATCGATCCGGAAGAGCACCCCGGCGTGGTCAAGACCGACTGCATCGTGCTGGATTTTGGCACGTCGAGCCTGATCCACGGCACGCTGGAACAGGACGTCGACCTCGACGGCAAGACCGACACTGGCGAGGCCCCGACCAAGGTCTGCCCGGGTTGCGGGGCCGATATCCCGCTGGCCTGCTTTGAATGCCCGCTTTGCGGCGAGGTTTTTGGCGCTGAGGAAGAGGGCGAGGCCGAGGCAGTCGGGCGTGCCGCGTTGAGCGGTTTCATCATGACCGAGATTGATCTGTTGAAACGGTCCAGCTTCGCCTGGATCGACCTGTTCGGGGCCGATGACGCGTTGATGGCCAACGGGTTCAACGCCTGGGGCGGGATCTTCTTTCTGGAAGGCCGCTGGCACGCGGTGGGCGGCGCCAAGGGCCAAAACCCCCGTTTGCTGGGCATCGGCGAGCGCACCGTCTGCCTCGCCCAAGCCGACGATTGGCTGAACGAGGTCGAGACCGACGAGAGCGCCTTCAAGACCCGCGGCTGGCTGAACCAGGCCGCCACCGAAAAACAGCTGCAATATCTGCCGCCCGCCTATCGGCAGGA
>JANLQT010000375.1:0-7787 GCA_031368035.1 Rhodobacterales bacterium
GGAAATCGCCATGGTTTTCTGGCGTTTGCCGAAATCCACCCGGATTACTATCAGATCCCGGTCGCCGACCGCAAAGCCCTGCTGGATGAAGAGCGCGCCTTTGCCCGGGCGCAGGATGAAGAAGACAACCGCCGCAGCCGGCCCAGTTCGGGTGGGCGGCCTCAGGCCGCGCGCGGATCGGATCGCGGAGCGTCACGCTCTGCCCCGGCCGAGATTGGCGGGATGGAGGTCGTGGACTTTGATGCAGAGGCCGACGACCACGGCCATGACGACGTGGCCGTTGCGGAGGCTCCGGCGTCCGCGCCGCATGACCACGATCACGCCCACGATCACGCGGCCCACGATCACGCTCATGACAACGCCCAGGTGCATGATGCTGACGACGCCGAGGCGCCGTTCCGCAACATCGACCACGCCTCCGACCACGACGATGAGATCGAATCCATCGCCGAAGAAGACGTGCACGAGGAAATAGCCAGCTCGCGCAAGCCGCGCGCCCGGCGCTACAAGATCCAGGAAGTGGTCAAGGTCCGGCAGATCATGCTGGTGCAGGTGGTCAAGGAAGAGCGCGGCAACAAGGGCGCGGCGCTGACGACCTATCTGTCTCTGGCGGGCCGCTATTGCGTGCTGATGCCGAACACCGCGCGGGGCGGCGGGATTTCCCGCAAGATCACCGTGGCGGCCGACCGCAAGAAGCTGAAGGAAATCGCGGGCGAATTGCAGGTGCCGGAAGGCGCCGGGCTGATCGTGCGGACGGCAGGGGCCAAGCGCACCAAGCCGGAAATCAAGCGCGATTACGAATACCTGATGCGGCTGTGGGAAGAGATTCGCGAACTGACGCTGAAGTCGATTGCCCCGGCGGCGATCTATGAGGAAGGCAACCTGATCAAACGCTCGATCCGCGATCTGTATTCGCGCGAGATTGATGAGATTCTGGTGGAAGGCGAGGCGGGCTACCGCACCGCCAAGGATTTCATGAAGATGATCATGCCGTCCCATGCCAAGACCGTGCAGCCCTATACTGACACCACCCCGCTGTTCGCGCGGTTCCAGGTGGAAAGTTATCTCGCCGGCATGTTCAACCCGGTGGTGCAGCTGAAATCCGGCGGCTACATCGTGATCGGCATCACCGAGGCGCTGGTCGCCATCGACGTGAACTCTGGCCGGGCCACCAAAGAAGGCTCCATCGAAGAGACCGCGCTGAAGACCAATTGCGAGGCTGCCGAGGAAGTGGCGCGGCAGCTTAGGCTGCGTGACTTGGCGGGTCTGATCGTCATCGACTTCATCGATATGGAAGAGCGCAGGAACAACCTGACGGTTGAGAAGCGCTTGAAAGACAAGCTGAAAACCGACCGCGCCCGGATTCAGGTCGGGCGGATTTCGGGCTTTGGCCTGTTGGAGATGTCACGGCAGCGGCTGCGTCCGGGCATGCTGGAGTCGACGACCCAGCCTTGCTCGCATTGCCACGGCACCGGTCTGATCCGGTCCGATGACAGCCTGGGCTTGCAGGTTCTGCGCGCGCTGGAAGAGGAAGGCACGCGGAAGCGGTCGCGTGAGGTGCTGTTGAAGGCGCCGGTCGGGATCGTGAATTTCCTGTTCAACGGCAAGCGCGAACATCTGGCGCTGATCGAAAGCCGCTATGGCATGTCGGTGCGGATCGAGGCAGATCCGGCGATGATCTCGCCCGATTACTCGATCGAGAAGTTCAAGACCGCGACGCGGGTGGTGCCGGAATCGCCGGTGATTTCCGGCAACGCCAGCCTGATGGGCGCGCCGGTGGCCGAAGAGGACGAGGACGATCTGATCGTCGAGGACGACATCGAAGAGGCCGAAGAGGCAGAGGTCGCGGTGGTAAGCACGCCAGCGGCGGCGGTGGCTGCGGCCCCCGGCGCGGGTGCTGCGGGCCAGGGGGCTGCGGGCACGGGCAAGAAGCGCCGGCGTCGGCGGCGGAAGAAAAAGCCGGGCAGCCCGGGCTTTGGCGCAGCGGGCACCGCGACGGATGCCTCGGGCGACGAGGGCGAGGACGAAGAGGGCGACGAGGATGACGAGGCGGTGGACACCGCAGCGGCTCCTGTGGTGAAGGCCCCGGCCGAGCCGGTTGTTGACACTGCCGTCCCGGCGGCCCCGGCCAAAAAGACGGTAACACGCTCGCGCAGCCCGTCGGCCAAGGCCAAGGCCGCTGCTGCGCTGGCTGCTGCCGCGACTTTGGTGGAAGCCGAGGCGCCGGTGGCAGAGGCCCCGGCCGAAGCCGCAAAGCCGGCCAAAAAGCCGTCCACCCGGGCGCCGTCCGCTCGCAGCAAATCGGCGGCCAGCAAGGCGGCGGCTGCGGTTGAAGCGCTGCCTGCGTTGCAAGCCGATCCGGCCGAGGCCGCGCCGTCCCTGACCGCGCCGGCCCCGGCTGCGCCGATCCCGGACCCCGGCTTGCCCGAAGCGCCGCCGGCCAAGCCCGCAGCCCGCAAGGCCCCCGCTGCCGTGAAGGCGCTGCCCGCGTTGCAGGTCGATCCGGGCGAGGCAGACACGCCGTTGGCGGCGCAGGTCGGGCCGGTGCCCGATCCGGGTCTGGCCGATACCGTGCCTGATACCGCGTCTGACGACGCCTCGAAGCCGAAGAAAAAGGGCTGGTGGGCGCTGGGCCGCTAAGCGTTTGAATTGACAGGAAAGCCCCCGAAGGTGACGCCTTCGGGGGCTTTTGCTTTTTGCAGGCCAGGATCAGAAGTCGAGGTCCAGGATTTCGTGCCCGCAGCGGATCACGTGGCGCGTGGCCTCGCCATGCGGCTCCATTCCCAGATAGATATGCCCCGACTGGTCGCAGAAATGCGGCAGGTCGATCTCGGCCATCCGGTCGGTGGCAAGCACCGCCAGCACCGCGCCTGTCGCCATGGCGCGCAGGCGCTTTGCCGCGCGCAGGACCGGCAGCGGGCACAGAAGGCCGGCGCAGTCGATTGTGTCGTCGGCTTGGGGCAGCGCGTCCATGACCGGGTCCTTGTCTGCGGGAACCCCCGGGGGCTTCGCTCCCCCCAGCCTATTGGTTTCTTGAACCAATGGCGAACCCAATAGGCAACCTCGCGGAGGTATTTGGACCACAATGATGAGGCTTTCCAGTGCACAGTGACGAAGGCGTGAGTGCGCCGGGGGTGACGGCGCGCGGCAAAGGCGCTAGGTCAGGGCGATGTTCGGGATCGACATATTGGACGCGGGGCTGATCCCCGCCATGCTGGTGGCGCTGGCGGCGGGGCTTTTGTCCTTCATCTCGCCTTGTGTGCTGCCCATCGTGCCGCCGTATCTGGCCTATATGAGCGGGATTTCCGCCAGTGACTTGCGCGAGGGCCGGGGCTCGCCCTTGATGGCGGCGTCGTTCTTCGTGCTGGGCCTGTCGACGGTGTTCCTGTTTCTGGGCTTTGCCGCCTCGGCGTTCGGGACATTCTTTGCCATGAACTCGCAGGTCTTTGCCCGTGTGGCCGGGGTGATGGTGATGGTGTTCGGGCTGCATTTCCTGGGGGTCATCCGGCTGCCGTTCCTGAACCGCGACATCAGGCTGGACGCCGGGGACCGGGGCGGGTCGGCCTTTGGCGCTTATGTGCTGGGGCTGGCGTTCGCGTTTGGCTGGACGCCCTGCATCGGTCCGCAACTGGGCGCGATCCTGTCGCTGGCCGCGCAAGAGGCGTCGCTGACACGGGGCACGCTGCTGCTTGGGGTTTATGCGTTGGGACTGGGCATCCCGTTCCTGCTGGTCGCCGCCTTCTTCCCGCGCATGGGGCCGCTGGTGGGGTTCCTGAAGCGCCATGCCGACTGGACCGAGCGGGCGATGGGCCTTTTGCTGTGGACCATCGGGCTTTTGATGCTGACCGGGGGGTTCTCGCAATTCTCTTACTGGCTGCTGGAGCAGTTCCCCGGGATGGCCAATATCGGCTGACGCAACTTTGGTGGAATTGGGGGCTCCCTTTCGCCGCAAAGCCGCGCCACACTGGCCCCATGACACAGGCCAGCGCGATCAGCCCCGATCCCGCCGCGCCCGAGGCGGCTGTGCCGTTCCGGCGCAAGGTCTTCTACATCCCCGGCTATGACCCGTTCCCGCCGCGCCGCTACCGCGAGTTGTACCGCAAAGAGGGCGCCGATCAGGCCCGCATCTCGGGCTATGGGCTGACGCTGAAGGCCAAAACGGTGGCGGGCGGCTATGGCTGGCAAGTGTCCGGCCAGATCGGGCGTCCGTGTAAGGCCGAGGTCGAGGTGCTGGTCTGGACCGATCTGGTGCGCGGCAGCATGGATCAGGGGCTTTTGGCGACCTATGGCCAGATGGCGCGGACGGCTTGGGTCTATATCGCGTCTGGGGCGCTGTTTCGGCTGGCGGGCCTGCGCAAGGGGCCGACGATCGCCGCGCTGTATCCGGTGGCGATGCTGCTGGGGCAGGCGGCGCTGGGGCTGCTGGCGGCCTGGGGGATCGGCGCGGTGCTTGGCCTTGTGCATCCGGCGCTGGGGTGGATCGCGGCGCCCTTTGTCCTGTGGGCGGTGCTTGGGGCCTTTCGCCGTCAGGACCACCGGTTTTTCGCGCATTACCTGATGCACGACTATGCCTATTCTGCGCTGAATGGCGGCGCCAATCCGCCCGAACTGGAGGCGCGGATGCAGGCGTTCACCGCCCGGCTGCGCGCCGCCTTGGACGAGCCCTTGGACGAGGTGCTGGTGGTCGGCCATTCTTCCGGCGCGCATATCGGCGTGTCGGTGCTGGCCGATCTGATCCGGGGCGGCCTGCCCGAACAGCGCCCCGCGCTGGCCCTGTTGTCGCTGGGGCAGGTGGTGCCGATGGTCAGCTTCCTGCCACGCGCGCAGCGCCTGCGCGGCGATCTGGCCTTTCTGTCGGCCCGGGACGAGATCACCTGGGTCGATGTGACCGCCCCCGGCGATGGCTGTGCCTTCGCGCTGTGCGATCCGGTCGCGGTGACGGGCGTGGCCCCGGCGGACCAGCGCTGGCCGCTGGTGATTTCGGCCGCCTTCACGCAAACCCTGTCGCCGGAAACCTGGGCCGCCCTGCGCTGGCGGTTTTTTCGCTTGCATTTTCAATATCTTTGCGCCTTTGACCGGCCCGGAGACTATGACTATTTCCAGATCACCGCCGGCCCCCTGACGCTTGCCCAACGCTACAAAGGCCGCGCGCCGTCGAAAAGCCGGATCACCCGGGCCGCCTCGGGATACACGGACACATGATCCCGCCCAAGCCCCAAGCCCGCGCCGAAAAGGTCTCGCTGCTGACCTATCTGCGGTTGTTCCGCGCCGATATCCTGTCGGCCCAGCCCGCGCGCCTGTACCGCGCCTGGATGGCCGAGTTTCGCACGCCGTTCTTCCACAGCTTCCTGATCAATGACCCCGCGCTGATCGCCCGCGTGCTGACCGAGGCGCCGGACAATTTCCCCAAATCGAGCCGCATCCGCGAGGGCCTTGCCCCCCTGCTGGGCAATTCGGTTTTCGTGACCAATGGCGAGGTCTGGAAACGCCAGCGCCGCATCATCGACCCCGCGTTTGAAGGCGGCCGCCTGCGCCTGACTTATCCCGCCATGCTGGAGGCCGCCAAGGCCGCGGTCGCCCGCCTGCCCGAAGGCCGGGTGGAAATCGAGGCCGAGGCCAGCCACGCCGCCGCCGATGTGATCTTCCGCACCCTGTTTTCCATCCCCATCGACCACGCCGTCGCAGCCCAGGTGTTCCAGGAATTCCGCCGCTATCAGCGCAGCCAGCCGATCCTGAACCTTGCCGCCTTTCTGCCGCTGCCCAAATGGATGCCCCGCCTGCACCGGCGTGCCACCAGACGCTCGGCCAAGGCGATCCGCGATCTGATCACCAAACTAACGCTGGAGCGGGCCGAAGATATCGCCCAAGGCCGTGCCCCCGACGATCTGGCGACCAAGATCATGACCGAGGCCGACCCTTTGACCGGTCAGACCTTCACCCCCGCCGAAATGGTCGATCAAGTGGCGATCTTCTTTCTGGCGGGCCATGAAACCTCGGCCTCGGCCCTCGCCTGGGCGCTTCTTATGCTTGCGCTGGCGCCGGACGTTCAGGACAGGGTTGCCGCCGAAGTGGCCGACTTGCCGGACACTCCCGGCTTTTCCGACATCGCCCGCCTGCGCTTTACCCGCGATGTCTTCCGCGAGACGTTGCGGCTGTATCCGCCGGTGCCGATGATGGTGCGGCAGGCCGGGTGCCCGGTGCATTTTCGTACCCGCAAAGTGCCGAAGGGCGCGCAGATCGTGATTTCCCCCTGGCACCTGCACCGTCACGAGCGCATCTGGACCGATCCCGACGCCTTCGATCCCGACCGCTGGGCGCGCGAGGACAACCGCATCCCCGCCCGCGACGCCTATTTGCCGTTCTCGGCCGGTCCGCGCGTCTGCCCCGGCGCGGGCTTTGCGATGGTGGAAGGGCCGCTGTTGCTGGCGCTGCTGGTGAAATCCTTCCGCTTCGCGCCGGTGGCCGGTTTTGACATCACCCCGGTCGCCCACCTGACCGTGCGCAGCAAGTCCGGCATTCCGCTGAGGGTTGAAAAGCGCAGCCCGGCTTGATCTGCCGGTGCGACGATCTTGAGCAACCTGGCCCGCAGGTCAGGGCGGGACTCCGCTGAGTTTTGCGCGGTTGCGACCCCGCGATGGGCCCGGTTCCAGCGATTCTGGCGGGGCATGGCCGGATTTTCGCGGCACATGCATCAAGAAAGTTGAATATTTGGGCGAAATACTGGGCGAATCTGCCTGATAAATGGGCATGTAGAATTTAAATCACCCCAATCTCGATAGGGTTTCACGTGATTTAACCTGGCCCCGCCCGGCCCGGATTGACTCGATCCGCGCCCCGACAGAAAGGTGTTGCTTCGACGGCCCGGCTTTGAAGGAAAAGTTTTCATGGATTTTGCCGCGATCAACTGGCTGTTTTCCCTGTCCGGCCTCGTGATCGGCTGCGTGGTAGGCATTACCGGTGTGGGCGGCGGCTCGCTGATGACGCCGCTGCTGGTTTTGCTGTTCAACGTGCATCCCGCCACGGCGGTCGGCACCGACCTGTTATATGCGGCGGTGACCAAGTCAGTCGGCACGGCGATGCACGGGCGGGCGAAGTCGGTGGATTGGCGCATCGTGCGGCGGCTGGCGACCGGGTCGGTTCCTGCCACGCTGCTGACCTTTCTTGTCATGCACCTGTTGGACGTGCAGTCCTCCAAGGGCGGCGTTCTGGCCTTCATGCTGGGCGCGGTGCTGCTGGCCTCGTCGATGGCGCTGCTGTTTCGCAACCAGATCGTCAGCTACCTAAGCCGCTTCATGGACCGGCTGAGCGAGGGCAATATCGCGGCGATGACGGTGGTGACGGGCGCGGTGCTGGGGGCGCTTGTCACCTCGACCTCGGTCGGGGCGGGGGCGATCGGGGTGACGGCGCTTTTGGTGCTGTATCCCAAGCTGCCGGTGCTGCGGATCGTGGGGTCCGACATCGCCCATGCCGTGCCGCTGACGCTGGTGGGCGGCCTTGGGCACTGGTGGCTGGGGGATGTGGATTTCGCCATGCTGTTCTCGCTGCTGATCGGGTCCATTCCCGGCATCATCATCGGCAGCCTGATCGCCGCGCGCCTGCCCGAGCGCATCCTGCGCCGGGCGCTGGCGTTCATTCTGGTGCTGGTCAGCTTCAAGCTGATGGGGGTGTTCTAGGGGGCGTCTTCATTTAGGCAAGCCATGCCATGGCACATGCGAGTGCGACGAAGCCGTGGAAGGACGCGACGGTCTTTTCGCAGCGCAGGGCGATGCGGCGGAAACGTTTGATCC
>JANLQT010000435.1:0-1564 GCA_031368035.1 Rhodobacterales bacterium
CCGTCGGCACCGACCTTCCAGCCGGCTTCCTCCAGCAGCGCCTTGGCGCCTTCCAGATCCTGCTTGAGGCAGGTGTCGTTGGCCGAGGCCCAGTCAGCGGGCGCCGGGATGATGTTGCAGGTCGGCATGCCGGCTTCGCCATAGCCGATATCGGACAGGGCCTGACGGTCAATCGCCATCGACAGGGCCTGGCGCACCTTGATGTCCGACAGGAACGGATGGGGGTGCTTGGCGGTCGAACGCTCGCCTTCCGCCAGATCGGCCGAGGGGTCGGTCAGGTTGATCTCGATCCGTTCGGTGGTGGTGGCGAAGGCGGACACGAACACGCCCTTGCCGGCCTCGGCCATGGCCTTTTGCGAATCCGGCGGGATCTGGGTGTTCCAGGCATAGTCGAATTCGCCGGTCTGCATCACCGCGCGGGCCGAGCTTTCGGCATCCCCGCCGCCCTTGATCACGGCGGTGGCGAAGGCGGGCAGGGCGGCGTCGCGGAAGTTCTCGTTCGCGGCAAACACGACGGTGTCATTCACGCTGAAGGCGGTGACCTTGAACGGGCCGGTGCCGATCGGCATGTTGTTGGCATCGGTGCAGGTCGGGGCCGCTGCGCCGGTGCAGGCGGCGAACTGCGCCTTTTGCAGCAAGGGCGCCTGCGCGCCGACGAAGGCGGTATAGGGGAAGGGCTTCGGCCCGGTGAAGGTGACCTTGACGGTGCTGGCGTCCACCGCCTCGACCGATTTCACCCCGTCGAACTTCGACAGCTGCGCGCAGCCGCCCGCCGGGTCCATGCAATAGGCAGCGGTGAACACGGCGTCATCGGCCGTCACCGGGCTGCCGTCCGACCATTTCATGTCGGGTTTGATCTTCCAGGTGATCGAGGTCAGGTCGGCCGAGATGCCGCCATTTTCGACCGTCGGGATTTCGACGGCCAACTTGGCGAACAGCCCGCCCTGGTCGTCGATGCCGGCCAGGGGTTCCAGAACGAGGGACGAGCCATAGACGTCCTTGGTGCCCTGCGACAGATAGGGGTTCATGATCGACACGGCTTGCGGGAAGGTGATCTTAAGATCGCCGTCCGTGCCGCGATCGGCCCAGGCAGAGGTGCCCAGAACCAATGTGGCGGCAGCGCCCATAAGGGCGGATTTCAGTCTCATGCAACTTCTCCTTGTTGGTAGGCTGGTTTGGTCGGGGGGCGATGCGCCCCTGTGCCGCCGTTGAGTTCGGCGGTCGTGTAAATGTGGCAGGCAACGTGCCTTCCCGGTTCAACTTCGACGAGGGCCGGTTTCACGGTCAGGCAAATCGTCATGACGCGCGGGCAGCGGGTGCAGAAGTTGCACCCCCGAGGCGGGTTGGCGGGCGAGGGGACATCGCCTTTCAGGATGATGCGGGTGCGGCTGGATGCGGCATTGGGGTCGGGTTCGGGGACAGCAGACAGCAGCGCCTCGGCATAGGGGTGCAGCGGGCGGTCATACAGGGCATCGCGCGGGGACAATTCGGCGATGCGGCCCAGATACATGACGGCGACACGGTCGGCGAGGTGCCGGACCATCGACAGATCATGGCTGATGAA
>JANLQT010000506.1:0-5324 GCA_031368035.1 Rhodobacterales bacterium
CGGGAAGCTTGCTGTCGGAAATGCCCGAAGCCGCGCCGCCGGGCAGGTCGTAAAAACGGTGCATCTGGGCACAGCCTGCAGTCAGAAGGGCTTGTTCGGCAGAGCCGCCGGACATGGCGCCGGTGCGCAGGTCCGAGACGAAGGGCCAGGTGCCGAAGATCGCCGGTGCGCCGGGTTTGATGGCGTTCACATAGACCACCCCGGCAAGGCATTCGGCCATGGCCTGCACGATGGCCAGCGCGATGGGGGCCGGGGCGGTGGCGCCCGCCTGCCCTGCCGACAGCAGCAGCATCGGCATGCCACGGCGGATGCAATCTTCCATCACCTTGCAGGATTCCTCGGCGAATTTCATCGGCGGGACAACGAAGCAATTGGAATTGCTGACGAAAGGCCGCTGAAGCCATTTTTCCTCACCGCCCGCATCCAGGTGCAGGATGTCGAAGGCGGGGGCCACGCTGTCGGGCTCGAAGAACGAGGTGCCGACGTGTTTGGTCGTCCCGGCAAGGCAGGCGTACATCGTGTTCAGGTCCATGTCGCGGTTGTCGAGGACATCGCGGCAGACCATGGTGCGCTGGTAGAAGTGGATGTTGTCGAGGTGCTGGACCAGACGGGCGGCGTCATAGAGGTCTTGCGCGGTCGAATCGCGATAGGCCAAAGTGATCGGATCGACGATATGCACGGCCGCGCCCGCGGTGCCGAAATGCACATTGGAGCCGGACAGGTGCAGATCGTACTTCGGATCGCGGGCGTGCAGGGTGATGTTGCGGGCGGCAATGGCCAGCATGTCTTCGACCAGTGCGCGGGGAAAGCGGATGCGGCCGTCGTCACCAAGGATCGCCCCGGCCCCGGTCAGGATTTCGACGCCCGAGGCGGGGGCGTTGGCGAGGCCGATCACCTCCAGCGCCTCCAAAGCCGAGGCGTGGATTTTCGCCATACCCGTGTCGGTCAGGGGTTTGTAGGTTCCCCCCGGCATGCCCGGACGCACGGGGCGCATCGCGTCGCTGAGGGGCGAGGACCGCAGCGCAACCCGAGCCTCACGCCCACCCGAACGCCGCGCCCGGACCGGTTCACAAACCTCGCCAATATCGCTCATCTTTTTTGCCCTTTCACTGAAGGCTCAAATATCTCCGGGGGTCCGGGGGCTGGCCCCCGGGGCGGCAGTCACAGGCGGATACGTTCGGATTTGGGGTCATACATCGGCAAAAGGCTCGCCAGCGCCTGATGCCGCACCCCCGCCACTTCGATCTCATAGCTCGAGGCCAGAACCTCTGCCTCGGTTTGCCCTTCGCAGGGAACATAGCCCAGTCCGACCGCGCTGCCGAGGGCGTGGCCGTAGTTGCCGGAGGTCACCGGGCCGACGATCTTGCCGTCGCGGACCACGGCTTCGTTGTGGAACAGCAGCGGTTCGGGATCGGTCAGACGGAACTGGACCATGCGCCGTTTCAGCCCCGCGTCTTGCTTGCGAAGCACGGCGTCACGGCCGAGGAAGGCGGGTTTCTTTTTGGAGACGGTGAAGCCGAGGCCGGCTTCCAGCACGTGATCCTCGTCGGTGATGTCATGGCCCCAGTGGCGGTAGGCTTTCTCGATGCGGCAACTGTCCAGCGTGTGCAGGCCGCAGAGTTTCACGTCTTGGCCCGCGTCCATCAGCGCCTCGAACACATGGGCGGTCTGGTCGGTGGAGATGTAAAGCTCCCAGCCGAGTTCGCCCACATAGGTCACGCGGTGGGCGCGGGCGAGGCCCATGCCGATCTCGATTTCTTTTGCGGTGCCAAAGGGATGTGCGGCGTTGCTGAAGTCGTTGGGGGAGACGGCGGAGAGGAGGTCGCGGGATTTGGGGCCCATCACGCACAGGACGGATTCGGCGGCGGTGATGTCGGTGATGACGGCGAAGTCGGTGCCGACATGGGCCCGCAGCCAGGCGAGGTTGCGTTGCAAGGTGGCTCCGGGGACCACAGCCAGGTAGGCGGTTTCGGTGAGGCGGGTGACGGTCAGGTCGGCCTCGATCCCGGCGCGGTCGTTCAGGAACATGGTGTAGACGATGCGGCCTTGGGCTACGTCCATTTCGGCGGAGCAGAGGCGGTTCAGGAACGCGCAGGCATCGGGGCCTTCGATGCGGATTTTGCCGAAGGAGGTCATGTCGAACAGGCCGACATTGGTGCGGACGGCGAGGTGTTCGGCCTTTTGGTTGCCCCACCAGTTCTGGCGCTTCCAAGAGTAGCGGTATTCGCGTTCCTGACCTTCGTTCGCGAACCAGTTGGCGCGTTCCCAGCCTGCGGCCTCGCCAAAGACCGCGCCGCGCGCCTTCAGGTGGTCGTGGATTGGCGAGCGGCGGATGCCTCGGGCGGTCTCAAACTGGCGATAGGGGAAGTGGTCGGCGTAGAGCAGGCCGAGGGTTTCGGTGACCCGTTCCTTCAGGTAGCGGCGGTTGCGCTGGAAGGGTTCGGCGCGGCGGATATCGACTTCCCACAGATCGAAGGGCGCTTCGCCTTCGGTGATCCAGTGGGCCAGCGCCATGCCCGCGCCGCCGGAGCCCGCGATGCCGACCGAGTTGTAGCCTGCCGCGATCCAATAGCCGCCAAGTTCCGGCGCGGGGCCGAGGTAGTAACGGTCGTCGGGGGTGAAGCTTTCGGGACCGTTGAAGAAGGTGTGGATGCCGGCGGTTTGAAACAGCGGCAGGCGGTTGGCGGCCTGTTCCAGAATCGGGGCGAAGTGGTCCCAGTCTTCGGGCAGGGTGTCGAACATGAAATCCTCGCGGATGCCGGTTTGTCCCCAACCAGTCATGCCCCAGGGCTTGGCCCTTGGCTCGAACGCGCCGACCATCATCTTGCCCGCGTCGGATTTGTAATAGGCGCATTCGTCGGGCACGCGCAGGACCGGCATGTGGCCAAGGCCGGGAACGGGTTCGGTGATCAGGTAGAAATGCTCGCAGGCGTGCAGCGGCAAAGTGACGCCGGATTGGCCCGCAAGCTCGCGCCCCCACATGCCGCCGCAGTTGATGACGACATCGGTGGCGATGTGGCCGGGCTGTCCGTCCTTGGCGGTGTAGTCCACGCCGGTGACTTTGCCGTTGGCCTTGGTGACCCCGATGACCTTGGTGTGTTCGAAAATCTGCGCGCCTTGCGTCCGGGCACCTTTGGCGAGGGCCATCGCGATATTGGCGGGATCGCACTGGCCGTCGAGCGGCAGGTGAACGGCGCCGACGACGCCGTCGATGTTCAGGTGGGGGTACATCGCCTTCGCCTCGTTCGGCGATATTTCGGTCACGTCGACGTCGAAGATGCGGGCGACGGTGGCTTGGCGCAGAAGTTCCTCGTGCCGCGCCTCGGTCAGCGCGACGGAGATGGAGCCGACCTGCCGCATTCCGGTTTCAACGCCGGTTTCTGCCGCCAGCTTGACGTAGAGGTCGGCGGAATATTTGGCGAGACGGGTCATGTTGGCGGAGCCGCGCAACTGGCCGATCAGGCCCGCCGCATGCCATGTGGTGCCGGAGGTCAGCTGTTTGCGTTCGAGGAGGACAACATCGGTCCAGCCCATCTTGGCGAGGTGATATGCCACAGAACAGCCCGAGACGCCGCCGCCGATGATCACCGCCCGCGCTTGGCTGGGAATATTCATGGCTGCATCTCCTTCGGGATGAGGACCAGCTTGCCGGGGAATCGCCCCGCGATCAGGTCCGCTTGGGCACGGGATATGTCCTGCATCGGATAGGTTTGCGAGACGACAGGCCGTATCGCGCCCCGGTTGATGAGGGTGACGAGGCCGGCAAAGACCTCGCGCGGCTGATGCGTGGCGCCGTGCAGGGTCAGATCGTTCAGGTAGATGCTGCGCAGGTCGCCCTTGACCAGTGGCCCTGCGACCGCGCCCGAGGTGGCGTAGCGGCCACCGGGCTTCAGGGCTTCGAGGCGGTGCTGAAAGCCCTCGCCGCCGACCACGTCGATCACCACGTCAAAGCTGCGGGGCTTGGGGGCGGCGTCGCGGTCAAGGATTGAAGCGCCAAGATTGCGCACGGCGGCGGCTTTGCCAGCCGAACATTGGCCGGTGACGGCAGCTCCGCGCAGAAGCGCCAGTTGCACCGCCGCGAGGCCAACGCCACCCGAGGCGCCGGTGACCAACACGCGCTCGGCCACAGCCACGCCAGCGCGGGTCAGCAGGTTGTGCGCGGTGCCGTGCGCGCAGGGCATGGCGCCGATCTCGATATCCGTCAGCGGCGATGCAGTGACGTCGTGCAGGTGCCCGGCCTTGACGAGACAGTATTGTGCGAAGGCCCCGTCGAATTCCGAGCCGATGGAGACGAAGGCGATTGGGTTCGCCTTGGTCGGTTCGTGCTGGTTGGTGGGGCAGATCACCCGGGCGCCGATGGGGGGACTGCCGACCCCTGCCCCGAGCGCCACGATGCGGCCACAGAGGTCGGAGCCCTGGATGCGGGGGAAGGCGATCTCACCGGCCCAGCCGGACTGACCCTCGCCCTTGGCATACCAGCCCAGCCTCGTATTCACGTCGGTCATGTTGACGCCGGCGGCCAGCACCTGCACCAGAACCTCGCCCGGGCCGGGGCGCGGCACGGGCAAATCGTCGCGCCAGACCAGCGCCTCTGGTCCGCCATGGCGGGTCAACTGCACGCCGGACATGGTGCCGGGCAGGGTCATGCGCGGATCCGCTCGTTCTTTGGGTCCCACAGCGGGACGTCGTCCTGCACCACGGCAGGATAGCGGTGGCCGAAGATTTCCACCTCGACGGCGGTGCCGGGGAGGTTCACGCCCGATTTCAGCATGCCGAGGCCGATAACCTTGCCGGTGCGGTGGCCGAAGTAGCCGGAGGTGAGTTCGCCGACGACTTTGCCCTGATGCCAGATGGTGGACATGTAGGGCGGATCGCAGTCCGCAGCCTCGATCACCAGGGTGCAGAAGCGCTTGGTGACGCCGGCTTGCTTTTCGGCGGCCAGCGCGGCCTTGCCGCGGAAGTCGGGCTTGGCCCAATCGACGAAGCGCTCAAGACCGCCCTGCAACACCGTGTAATCGGTGGACAAATCGCCCTTCCAGGCGCGGTAGCCCTTTTCGATGCGCAGGGAGTTCAGGGCGAACATGCCGAACGGTTTGAGGCCCAGCGGCATGCCCGCGGCGAGGACGGCGTCCCAGACACGGGGGGTGTCGGTGATCCTGGAATGGATTTCCCAGCCAAGCTCGCCGGCGAAAGAGACGCGGAACAGGTAAACCTCTGCCCCGGCGATGGTCGCGGTCTGGAAGGTCAGCCAAGGGCGCGTGAGGTCGGCGTCGGTGACCTTCGACAGGATCTCGCGGCTTTTGGGGCCGGTCAGGATCTGGCAG
>JANLQT010000545.1:0-13096 GCA_031368035.1 Rhodobacterales bacterium
TTCATCTGGGTGAAGCCATAGACCACATGCGCCCCAGCGCGTTCAAGTCGCCGGGATTGCAGGATATTCGCCGCCTCGTCGAACCGCGCCTTCAACTCCACCAGCGCCGTGACCGACTTGCCGTTCTCGGCCGCTTCACACAGAGCCGAGACGATCGGGCTGTCGTTGCTGGTCCGGTACAGGGTCTGCTTGATCGCAAGAACGTTCGGATCGCGCGCCGCCTGTTCCAGATAGCGGACCACCATGTCGAAGGTTTCATAGGGGTGATGCAGCAGCATGTCCTTCTGCCGGATCGCCGCGAACATGTCGCCGTCATGGTCCAGCACCCGTTCAGGCACACGCGGCTTGAATGGCGGCCAGAGCAGGTCGGGGCGGGACGACAGCACGAGTTCCTTCAGATCCGCCACGCCCAGAAGGCCGCGCAGTTCGACCACCTCGTCGCCCTCGACGCCAAGCTCTTCCATGATCAACGATTTCAAATCCGGCGGCGCGCCGGCGGACAGTTTCAGGCGGATCACTTCGCCCCGGCGGCGGCGTTTCAGCGCGGTTTCAAACTCGCGCACAAGGTCTTCGGCTTCGTCCTCGACCTCCAGATCGCTGTCGCGCAGCACCCGGAAGCTGCAATGGCCGCGGTCGGTATAGCCGGGGAACAACATGCCAAGGTGGATCAGCAGCAGCTCTTCCAGCGGCAGGAAACGGTTCTCGCCCGGGCGGCCGGGCAGGGGGACGAAACGGGCGATCTGCTGGGGAATGGGCAGCAGCGCCTTCAACGGCCGTCGGTCGGACAGGCGCTCCAGTTCCAGCGCAAGGGAAAAGCCGGCGTTGGGGATGAAGGGGAAAGGGTGCGCCGGGTCGATGGCCAAGGGCGACAGCACCGGAAACACTTTGGCGACGAAATGCTCTTCCAGAAACTTCAGATCGCGGCTGGTCAGTTTGGAGCGGGTCAGGATGACGATCCCCTCGCCTTCCATTTCCTTCTTCAGCTTGTTCAGCACCGCCTGCTGGTACTGCATCAAGCGGCGCGCATCGGCGTGGATCAGTTTCAGCTGCTCGGCCGGGGTGCGGCCATCTTCGGACACGACCAAATTGCCCGCCCGCTTCAACGCTCGCAGGCCGGCCACGCGGACCGTGTAGAATTCGTCAAGATTTGTCGCAGAGATTGACAGGAACCGAAGCCGTTCCAGCAGGGGCACGGTCAGGTTGCGGGCCTCGTCCAGAACGCGCCAGTTGAAGGCAAGCCAGGACATCTCGCGATTGAAGAAGCGGTGCGGGCCGGTGATGTCTTCGGCGGGCAATGAAACCGGCTCGGCCAGCGGGGCTTTCAGGAAATCGGCTTGCGTCATGATGGGGGCATCGCAGGCAAATGTGACGGCACGGTAACATCCTTCATTGCGGGGCCGCACTGTCCAGCGGGCCAAGCGCGGCGGCATCAGCCAGCAGGCTTGCCGCATCGGCGCGGGAAATCGGGCCGCCCCGGGCCATCGCACGGCGGTCCAGTTCTGCGACAAGGTGGCGGGCCGCGACGATGGACCGTTCCATGCGCGCGACCAGATAGGGGATCAGCGCCGGTGGCGGTGCGACCTGCCGGTCGGCAAACAGTTTGGCCAGCACTGCCGACAGCAGCGCATCATCGGGCGGATCAATCCGCACCAGCGCCATGGCTTTCATCCGGCTGTCCAAGTCCGGCAAGGTCAGACCCCAATCGCGCGGCGGCTGGCGGGCGGTCACCAGCAGCGGCAGCCTGCGTTCGCGCATCAGATTGTGAAGGTGAAACAGCGCGGTTTCTTCGCCCGGTTTCCCGGCGATCCGGTCGGCGTCTTCGACCGCCAAGGCGCTGCTCGCCAGCAGGCTGACGTCGCTGAAGGCCAAGCCCGCAGCGCTCACAACCCGCGCGCCCGCATCTGTTGCCCAGATTTGTGCCAGATGGGTCTTGCCTGCGCCCTCGGGCCCGATCAGCAGCAGCATGGACTTGGGCCAAAGCCGCCACAGATCGATCATCGACAGGCCCTGAGCATTGGCGGGCGACGCGAAGAAATCTTCTCGACCCAGCTTTTCCTGACCGGGCAGGTCAAAGGCTAGCTGCCTTGTCACCCTGACGCCCCGCCGGCCGTGCCAGTGCGGGTTTCGGTGTCCTTTATCTGGCCCTGGTACAAAAGCGAGCCCTGATACTTGCCGACGACAAATCGGGTCAGCACCCCGAGCGAGGCCGCAACGGGCACTGCGACCAGCAGGCCAACGAAGCCGAACAGCGTGCCCATCGCCGAAAGCGCGAACAGCAGCCAGACCGGATGCAGCCCGACACGTTTGCCGACCAGGCGCGGCGTGATGATATTGCCTTCCATGAACTGGCCGAACGAGATCACCGCAATGACCATGGCGACCGAGAACCAGTCCCCCCAATACTGAACCAGCGCCAGCGAGATCGCCAGTGCGCCTCCGGTCAGGGCGCCCAGATAGGGAATGAAGGTCACGGTGCCTGCGACGACGCCGACCAGCAGCCCGAATTGCAGGCCGGCGAGCATCAACCCGACCGAGTAATAGGTGGCCATGATCAGGCAGACCGTCATCTGCCCCCGCACAAAGGCGGCCAGCACCGTGTCCATTTCGGACGCCAGTGCACGGATTACCGGGGCATGATCGCGCGGCAGCAGCGCGTCTATTCTGGCGACCATGCGGTCCCAGTCCAGAAGAAGATAGAAGGCCACCACCGGCACGACCAGCAGGAACACAACCCAACCGATCACCCCAAAGGCCGAGTTCAGCACCCCTTGGGCGACTTCTCCGCCCTTGGATTGGACCAGACTTGCGATCTGGGCCAAGGTGCGGCTCATGGTCGATGTGCTGTCCGCCAGTTCGGGAAAACGCATCAGCACGGCATCCTGCATCTGCTTCACAAACGCCGGGGCCGCGTCGATCAGCCCGACCAGCTGTTGATACAGCAGCGGCAGGACGGACAGCGCCAGCAGCACCACAACCAGCAGCGCGCCCAGCATGATCACGATCGTGGCGACGGACCTCGTAAGACCCCAACGCTCCAGCCGGTCTGCCACCGGGTCCATGAAATAGGCAAGGCCGCCACCGACCAGGAAAGGCAACAAGACCCCGCCCATTTGCCAAAGCAGCAAAAAGAACACCACCGCAGCGATGCTCCAGGCCAGGATTTGTGTGCGAACGGACAGGGCCATGGGAACCTTTCAAGGCGCAATCATCATTGGCCTGTCATATCAGAAACAGACCCCCAAGGCGCAAGGGCCTTGGTCAGAGCAGGTCCAGATAGACGCCGTTCGACCAGCCAAATCCGTCTTGCAGCGCATATTCGCCGCCAGCGGAAGGCAAAAGGGGGGCCATCACATTGTATTTCTCGACGAATTTTCCGCTGCTGCGGAACACCGTCTCGCAGGTGGCCAGCCACCGGTTGCGCAACGTATCGGCAAGCTCATCCAGCCCATAGCGGCGCAGGCCCTGGATCGCGACCCAGTTGAGCGGTGCCCAGCCGTTCGGTGCGTCCCATTGCTGGCCCGAGGCGATGTCGGAGGTCAAAAGCCCGCCCGGAGCCAGAAGATGAAGCGTCGCCCAATCCGCAACCGCCCCGGCCTGATCCTGGGTTGCAGCGCCCAGCCAAAGCGGGAAGAACCCTGCCGCCGTGGTGATCGGGATGGAACTGCCATCATCGGCCAGCAGATCAAAGAAATAGCCGCGCTCGGCATCGAAGAAGCGCTGCTGTATTGCAGCCCGGCGGGCTTCGGCCGCCACGCGGTAGGCGTCGGCACGGGGGGCGGGGGCAGTCTCTGCGAGAATATCCTCGATCCCCAGCATCAGGCTGTTCAGATCGACCGGCAAGATGTGGGTGGTGCGGATCGTAGCGAGGTCCGCCGGGTCCGTCAGCCAGCGCGACGAGAAATCCCAGCCGCTTTCGCAAGCCGCGCGCAGGTCGCGGTAATAGCCGGGCCGCGCCGCCTCGACCCCGGCCATGCGCAGATCGGTGCCCAGCATTTCGGTGCGCGGGCCGGCGGCGGCGTCCCAATAGCGGGTCAGCCCGTCAACCGTGCGCTCTGGCGCGGTGAAATAGGCATATTCCGCCTCGATCTCGGGCAGATAGGCCGCCAGCGCCCCGGCGCGGTCGCCCATCGCGCGGCCATAGTCGGCGACCATCTGCGCGAAGAACGGCGGTTGCGAGCGGGTCAGGAAATAGCTACGAAAGCCGTTGGGGATATGACCGATCACCCGGATGGCATGGGCGAAATTGTCCAGCATGTCCTTGACCAGCGCGTGCCGGCCGGATTTCAAAAGGCCAAGCTGGGTGAAATAGCTGTCCCAGTAATAGGCCTCCTGAAACCGCCCGCCGACCACGACATAGGGATGTGGCAGGGGAAACCGGGTCGAAAGCTCAGCCGGGTCATCGGCGGGCCGGGTCAGATGCGGCCAAAGCGCCTCGATATGGTCAAGAGCCGTGTGGTTGGGCCGGGTGGAATAGCGGATTTCAGACCCGCCCACGGGTTTGAACCAAAGCGCATGGAATGCAGGAAGATCCACGGCGCCTTTCACCTTGGCCTCGCGGTAGGCGGCCAGGATCACCGAGGGTTCGGCCCGCATCACGGCGTCGGCCAGCGGCTTTTCGTCGTGCCAGAAGCCCGAGGTGGACAGGTCGGTGAACAGCTCGCCCAATGAATCTTCGATCCGTTCCACGCGCGGCTCCCTCTTTTTGCCCGTCCCATGGCACATCCCGTTCCCTTGTCAACCGGCTTGTGGCTTGCAAGGCCCCCGGCCTTGCCGCTAGGAACGTCAGAATGTTTGACACGAGGCCCCCATGCGTCTGACCCGTTATTTCCTGCCCGTCCTGAAGGAAAACCCCGCCGAGGCGCAGATCGTCTCGCACCGCTACATGCTGCGCGCCGGCATGATCAAGCAGCAGGCAGCGGGGATCTATTCCTGGCTGCCGCTTGGCCTGCGCGTGCTGCGGCGGATCGAAGACATCGTCAATCAAGAGCAGATCCGGGCCGGGCACATCCCGCTGCTGATGCCGACGCTGCAACCGGCGGACCTGTGGCGCGAGTCGGGCCGCTATGGCGATTATGGCGACGAGATGCTGCGGATCAAGGATCGGCAGGGGCGCGACCTTTTGTATGGGCCGACGAATGAGGAGATGATCACCGACATCTTCCGCAGCCATGTCACCAGCTACAAGGACCTGCCGCTGACCCTGTATCACATCCAGTGGAAGTTCCGCGACGAGATGCGGCCCCGGTTCGGGGTGATGCGCGGGCGCGAGTTCCTGATGAAGGACGGCTACAATTTCGACGTGGACCGGGAAGCGGCGCTGCATGCCTACAACCGGCACATGGTCAGCTATTTGCGGACCTATGAGCGGATGGGCCTCACGGCGATTCCGATGCGCGCAGCCTCTGGCCCCATCGGGGGGGACAACACGCATGAGTTCCTGGTGCTGGCGCAGACGGGCGAGTCGGAGGTGTTCTTTGACGACCGGGTGACGGCGCTGAAACTGGGTGCGCGCGAGATCGACTATGACGACCGCGCTCAGGTTGCCGAGGTCTGCAAGGAATTCACCACGCTGTATGCGCGGACGGATGAGACGCATGACGCGGCGGTGTTTGATGCGGTGCCCGAGGCGCATCGGAAGGTCGCGCGGGGAATCGAGGTCGGGCAGATCTTCTATTTCGGCACCAAGTATTCCGAGGCGATGGGGGCGACTGTTGTGACTGCCGACGGGTCACGCGTGCCGGTCGAGATGGGCTCGCATGGCATCGGGGTGTCCCGCTTGCTGGGCGCGATCATCGAGGCGTCGCATGACGACAAGGGGATCATCTGGCCGGAAGGCGTGACGCCGTTCCCGGTGGGCATCGTGAACCTGAAGCAGGGCGATGCGGCGGCGGATGCGGCTTGTGCCGGGCTGGAGAAGGCGCTGTTGGCCAAGGGGTTGGAGCCTTTGTATGACGACCGGGATGAACGCGCCGGGGCGAAGTTTGCCACGATGGACCTGATCGGCCTGCCCTGGCGGATCACGGTCGGGCCGCGTGGGCTGGCGGCGGGGAAGGTCGAACTGACCTCGCGCCGGACCGGAGTTTCGGAAGAAATGTCGCCCGAGGCGGCGGTGGAACGGGTCGCGGAGATCTACAAGGGCGTGTGAAACAGGGATGTTGCACGCGTGCAACCTTTCCTAACCCGCTGACTCTGAACGATTTTAAAAATTTCGTTCAGGATGCGTTAACCACGATTCCCCCTCTTGCGCGCGGCCCTGGGGGCCGTGCGCCGGAGTTTTTGAAAACTCCGCACCGGATCCTTTGAAGGATCCGATTCGATGTCTTTGAAGACATCGGGGGGCGATGTCAGGCGGCCACGGCGGCGGGCATCGGGGCCCTCGCGGGCTTGCGGGTGCGGCGGATCACGAGTTCCCCGACGGTGACGGTCGCGATCCAGGTGGCGACGAAGGTCAGATCAAAGGGTGCGCCTTCCAGCGTGATGCCGACGGCCAGCAGCGGCAGCGCCACAAGCGAAATCGTGGTCGAGCCGATGCCGATGGCATAGGCGCGGATCATCCAGGCCCGGTGCGCAGGAATGCGGCGCTGGATCGCAGCGCGGATGCCAAGGCCCAAGGCGGCGATCAAGGCGACCCCGGCGAGGCCGCGTGTGACTTGCAGCGGCAGGGTGGCGATGGTCGGGAACTCGGCCAGGAGTCCAAGGCCGGAAAGGCCGAGGAACAGGCCCGCGATGCCGAAGGCTCGGCCGGTCCAGCGGTGCAGCCTGCCGAAGCGGCGGCTGAGGACGCCGGCGAATTGCAGCGGCCCGGCGAGGGCGAAGATCGCCCCGGCGGCGGCATGGGCAAAGTGGCGGACGGGCACCTCGGCAAAGCGCAGGGACTCCAGCGGCAGGGTGCCGGTGGGGATCTGCACCAGGCGCACCAGCGCCACCAGGATCGGGATCGCGGTGATGAACAGCAGCGTGGCGCACAGCACGACAGGGCGCGTGAAAAGACGCGGCATGGCAATATCCTTTTAGGTGAGGGGCTTAGCCCTCGGGGTGATAGGTGAAAACCTGCTCCAGCGGTTGCCCGAAGGCGCGGGCGATCTGGAAGGCAAGCTCCAGCGAGGGCGAATATTTGGCGGCCTCGATCGCCATGATGGTCTGCCGGGTCACGCCGACCCGGGCGGCGAGGTCGGCTTGGGTCATTTCGCCCGCGTCAAACCGCAGGCGGCGGATCTGGTTGGAGATGCGCAGGGCCATTCAGACACCTGTCCGGTAGAGGGCCAGTTTCAGCAGATTGCCCGCGATATCGGCGAGGAACATGGTCAGGTAGATCACGGTGAAGGCGGCGAAGCCGGAGGCGCCATAGGCGAGCAGGCCGATGCTGAAAAGAAAGCCCAGAACCACCACGATCAGCGTGGCGCCAAGGCCCCAAAGCTGGAATGTCTTGTCACGCTCGTCTTTCAGGAAGGTCGCGTGGCGCTCTTCGGTGACCATGCCATGCAGGGCACCGGCGAGGATGGTGAGCAGGATAGAGGTCACGATGGTGGTCGGCACCACCCAGATCATGGTTTGCGCCCAAAGCTGCAACCCGTTCGGCAGGGTGGAGGTGCCGTCGTGGAACATGACCCAGATGCGGTGCATGAACCAGGGATTCACCAGCAGACTGCTGGCGAGCGAGGCCCAGATGTTGCGTTCTTCGGGATTCATTGTGACGGCCCATGAGGTCAGGTTTGCCCGACATCATGTATGTTAATTCGAACTTGATGTAAAGTATCCTTTACATGGATGGGCGTGATTTAGTCAGTATGGGTGAATCACCCATCCTACGGAAGTTCGCGCAGAAGGCGGCTGCGGAAGGCGCGCATCCAGTCGGCGCGCTCTTCGGCCATGGCGCGGCCGGTTTCGGTCTGCATCGTGTCGGGCAGGGTCAGAAGTTTGGTTTCGAGGTGGTCGAGCGAGAAGGCGCGGTCATTGAGGGGGCGGGCGCGGGCAAGGGGGTCATCGGGATCGAACAGCGCGGACCCCAGCGCGCCGGCGACGGCGAACATGCGGGCCAGGCCAATGGCGCCAAGCGCGTCAAGGCGGTCGGCGTCTTGCAGGATCATCGCCTCTTCCGTTTCCGGTGTGATGCCGGCGGAAAAGCTGTGTGCGGCGATGGCATGGACAACGGCGGGGATCAGGGCGGGCGGGAAGGCGGTGGTGGCAAGGAAGCGGGCCGCGGCCTCGGCCGAGACGGTCGAAGCGCGGGCGCGGTCGGGGGAGGATTTCGGCGGGTTGACGAGGTCGTGCAGGAAGGCGGCGGCCTCCAGCACTTGCAGATCGGCCTTGGTGCCACGGGCGAGGGTGCGGGCATTGGCCCAGACCCGGCGCAGGTGGCCAATGTCATGCGCGCTGTCGGGGTGCCCGGCCCAGGTGCGGCGCACCTCGTTCTCATAATCGGCCTGCCGGGGGGGCGTCATTGCAACTGGTCCATCGGCACGGCGACAAGCCCCAGTTCCTGTGCGGCGGCCAGCGACAGGACCTTGCTGTCGAGCCCGCGGCCGGCTTGGAACCGGCGCACGGCTTCGGCGGTTTCGGCATTGTTTTCACCGGTTACAGGCGACAGGTAATAGCCGCGCGCTTTCAAAGCGCGCTGGACCGTGGCCCAGAAGGCGGCGTTCTGCAGCGCGGGGCAGGGCACGCGGAACCAGACTTGCGAGCGGTCCTGCACTATGCGCAGCTTGGAGACGGATTTGTAGCTGGCCGGGGAGGTGATCTGCCCTGTGGCATCGCGCTGTTCGGGGCTGGTGAGGCTTTGCACCGTCTCGGTTTCGATCACAGCCGGGATCACGTCGGTGTCCCAGCATTCGCCTTCGGGCGAATCGGCAGGGCGGGAGGCGCTGACTGTGATGACCTCGGCGGTCAGACCCTGACCTTGCGGTGCGCCGCAACCCGCCAAAAGCACAAGGACCAGCAACCCGCGCGCCGTCAGGGGCATCAGAATTGCATCGTCATGACAAGGCCGGCGCTGTCGGGGCCGATCACCGGCACCGCGTCGATCCGGACTTGTCCGGCGCGGTAAGCCTTGTCGTTCTTCAAGACCAGACTGCCGATGCCGTAGCCGATCAGCCCGCCGGCGACCATGTCGCTGACCCAGTGGTGATGCCCCTCGATATTGGACACGCCCAGGACAAAGGCGACGCCGTACGGCCAAAGCGCATCGTCATAGACGCCGGAAAACACCCGGGCGACCGACATGTATTCGGTGAAGTGATAGGAGGGCATGGATCGGCCGGAGCGGCCGGGCGAGAGGAAACTGCCGCCCCATTGGAAGAAATCATAGGGGTTGGTTGTGTACATGTCCGGATTGCCGGAGGGGTTTTGCAGGTCGGGATACGGGCGTTTGCGGGCGAAGATGGTCTTCAGCACCAGTTCGGACGTCAGGTAGGAATAGACCACCGCCTTGGCCGACAAAAGCCCGGCCCGCTGGGCGCGGTCGTCCCCTGTCGCCACACCAAAGGCATAGGTCGCCGCCACGCCGGTGATCAACCAGCCATCTTCCGACACGATGCCGTATTGCGGCCAGCTGATTGGCGCCTCGGGCAGAGAGAAGCCGGCGAAGATCGGCTCGATCTTGTTCTGGTAGAACTCTGTCAGCGGCGTGTCGGCCAACACCAGCGCGCCGATCAGCAGCGACCACATGGCGAAATTCTGGGGGTGGTCGATGGGATAGCGCAGGATGCCGCGCGCATCGGCGGGCACGGTGGCGACGGCCACGTTGAAGTTCGTGGCCATTTTCTCGTGCCAGAGGCTGGACGTGGACGAGAAGGGCACTTCGCCCGCCTGAACGGGCGGAACGAGCCCGGCTGCAAGGGCGAGGGAAAGGGCAAGCCGAGCAAGGCGCATTCAGGAAGTCTCGTCAGGTCAGGAACGCAGAGTTTAGTGCGGGACGGGGCAAAGGGGAATCGGGTTTTCGGGCAGGGAGCCAGTTTTTGGGGCCGGGGTCGATTTGGCGGGTGGTCAGGCCGGGGGCTTGAACCCCATCTGGGTTTGCAGCGCCTCGGCCTGGTTGCGGTTGGGGTAGGGGATATCGGGGACGGGCACGCCAAGATGGGCGCAAAGCGGCGCCCAGCCGTCGCCAAGATTGTGCACCAGCAGCCGGTGAGGCGGAACTTCGGCGATGACCTCGGCCACATGCGCGTCGTAGAGGGCGATGACATGGGCGCGGTCGTCCGGGCGTCCTTGCAGGGTCTGCGCCTCGATCAGGGTGTGGACAAGCGAGTCAGGGTCGGGATTGCTGGTGATCGAGGGAAGAATGGTCTGGGCGTAGCTGGTCCACCAGCTGTCTGCGGGCCGCGCGGTCAGGATCACCCTGGCCTCGGGGTAAAGCGCGATCAACTCGCGCCAGTAGGCCACCGAGGGCCAGTCCACGCAGGCGTGGTAGCCGGCAAAGAGCATGTCCCAATCGGGCTTCGTGCCCTTGGCAAGGGCGCGCCAGGCGGCGCGCAGTTCGGGGCTGGCGTTGATCTCGAACATGTGATGGCAGGGGCCGAAACCGAGGATCGTCAGCGCCTCGCGCATTGAATCCGTGCCAGTGCGTCCCCAGCCTGTGCCGATCACCTTGAGCGTCATGCTGTTTTTTCCGCCTTCTGAGTTCACAGCCCGTTGAGCCCGGGTCACGGCAAGAACGCAAGGGGTGGAAGACCAAAGACCTCTGCGCTAGATACGCCTGACCAGGAAAGAAGGACGGGCCATGGCAAAGATCACCTATGTGGAGCATTCCGGCAAGGAACATGTGGTCGAGGTTCGCAGCGGCATGACCGTGATGGAAGGCGCGCGCGACAACGGCATTCCGGGGATCGAGGCCGATTGCGGCGGGGCCTGCGCCTGTTCGACCTGCCATGTCTATGTCGATGCGGCCTGGGTGGACAAATTGCCCAAGAGGCAGGCCATGGAAGAGGACATGCTGGATTTCGCCTGGAATCCCGATCCGGTCCGGTCTCGCCTGACCTGCCAGTTGAAGGTGTCGGACGCGCTGGACGGGTTGAAAGTCCAGATGCCGGAGCGGCAGATCTGAGGCTTTGACTGAGAAACCTGCAAGGTAACACGCGTGTTACCTTCATTAAGGCCTTGATTTAGCAGGTTTTTGTGTTTTTTGTTCAGAATCGGTTAACCATGATTGGGCGGGTTGCGCGCCCGCGCCAGTGATTTTTCTTCGAAAAATCAGGCGCTTTGGTCGGGGTGGGGCCTGATTTTTCGGAGAAAAATCGTTGGCCTAGGCGGAGGCGGCCTGTGCGAGGATCAACTCGGTCATCCGCGCCGCTGCTGGGGTCGGCTCGGTGCCGCGCCGGGTGACCAGGCCGAAATCCGGCACCACGATCCCCAGGTCCACCGGCAGCACGGCAAAGGCGGCATCGGCGCCAGTCGCAAAGCGGTCGGCCACAGCGCGGGCCAAAGGCGCGATGGCATTTGACGAGCGCAGCAGCGCCAGCGTGAACAGGAACGAGGCGGTCGTCACCCTCACCTGCCCCAGATCAAATCCCAGGCCCGACAACCGCGCCCCCACCGCCCGGCCGATCGGGCTGGAGGCGGAAGGCATCACCCAGTCATACTCCATCAGATCGGCCAGCGTCACGGCAGGCGCGCTTAGCAGCCCGTGCCCGCGCCGCACGATCAGCGCCACTGGCTCTGGCCCGATCGGGCGCATGTCCAGAAGCGCGCGGTCCTTGCTTTCGGGAAGGCGGCCCAGAACGATGTCCAGCTTGCCGGCAAGAAGCAAAGCGCACAGTTCGGCCGAAGGCGAAACTTCAACCTCGACCGTCAGTTCGGGATGGGCGATACGCGCGGCCCGCAGCGCGGGCAGCACCAGATCCAGGGCGGGGGCCGTCACGGCACCGATGCGTACATGGCCAAGGCCGCCGCCCTTGATCGTGGCGAGTTCGCGCGCGGCCTCGGCCATTTCGATCTGCACGCGCTGGGCGCGGCGGGCCAGCGCCTCACCCGCGGGCAAAAGCCAGATGCCCCGGCCCGAGCGTTCGTGCACCTTCTGGCCGACGATCTGTTCAACCTCGGCCAGAAGCCGTGAGGCGGCGGGCTGGGTCACCCCCAGCCGCGCCGCCGCCAGGCCAAGTTGCCCAGTTTCGGAAATTTGCGCCAGAAGGCGCAAATGCGTCAGCTTGAGACCCCGGCGCATCAGGGCGTCGCCTTGATTCAGCATCTGGGATTCAGCATCTGGGGTTCAACATCTGGGGTTCATTGCCGGGGACATATCAATTCAGCCATGAGTGCATCGGTTATTCTGATTTGACGGATATGCCCCAAGCTTGCAACCTGTGATGACTGAGGAGGAGACCCCAATGCTGTTGTCCCAAGTTCGGCTCCCTGACGGGACGCTGCAAGTTGTCGTGCGCGAGGGCATGGAAGCGGCCGTCGTGCGCGGCGTGGCTTCGACCTATGATCTGGCGATGGAGGCGATTGCCGCGGGGCAAAGCCTGAGCCAGGCGATTGCCGCGCATGGCTTGGGTGCTGCGGTGGATCTGGCGGGGCTGCTGGAGCAGGGCCGCGTGACGTTGCCGATCACCCATCCCGACCCCGCGCATCTGCACATCACCGGCACCGGGCTCACGCATCTGGGCAGCGCCTCGGCACGAGATGCGATGCATGCCAAGCTGTCGGGGGCGCAAAGCGCTGAGGTCACGCTGACCGATTCGATGAAGATGTTCCGCATGGGGCTGGAGGGCGGGCGACCCGCTGCTGGCAAGGTCGGCGCGCAGCCGGAATGGTTCTACAAGGGCAACGGCCATGTCGCGGTTGCCCCCGGCGAACCGCTGGAAGCACCGGAATTTGCCGAGGACGGCGGCGAGGAGCCGGAAATTGCCGGCATCTATCTGATCGGACCCGACGGGGCGCCGCACCGCATCGGCTGGGCGCTTGGCAACGAGTTTTCCGACCATGTGACCGAACGGGTGAATTACCTGTGGCTGGCCCATTCCAAGCTGCGGCCCGCGAGTTTTGGCCCGGAAATTCTGGTCGGCGCGCCGCCTGCGGACATCCGCGGCACGTCTCGCATCCGCCGCAATGGCGCGGTGATCTGGGAAAAGCCGTTCCTGTCGGGTGAGGCGAACATGTCCCACTC
>JANLQT010000563.1:0-2067 GCA_031368035.1 Rhodobacterales bacterium
CGGGCATCGCGCCGGTTCCGGTCCCAGCTGCGGGCCTGCTGCTGCTGGGCGGTCTTGGTGCCCTGGGTGCTGCCAAGCGTCGCCGCAAGGCCTGAGGCCTGACACCCTTCTCTTCGCACGGGCGGTCCTTCGGGGCCGCCCGTTTGCTTTGCCCAGAGCCCCTGTTGAGGCAGGGACATTTCGGGGCGGGGACGTCCGGATGTGAAACCCGCCGGAATCGTGGTGAATCGAAAGTTAACAGAATTTTTTATATCTTTTGATTTCTGGGTGTTATGCATTGTTGCACGCGTGCAACAATGCGATTGCGCACCCTGGGCGGACCGGAGGGGCAGCGATCAGCCCCCTCCCCGCGCCTCTCAGCCCGCCTTCACCCGCGCCTTCACATAGCCCAGAAACGCCTGCGGCCCCGAGCGCAGCTTGACCCGCCCCGAGGCCGCCCAATAGGCCCGCCAGTCCGCCTCCAGCGCATAAACATCCCAGCCTGGCGCCAGGCCCCGCGCCGCCTCCAGCACCTCAGAGGCCAGCGGCGGCAGGCCGGGACCGGTCTCCTCGACCACCACTGCCCGCGGGGCAAAGCGGATCACATCGCCCGGCTCTTCCACCATCGCGTAGTCCGGCAGATGATCCTCGGCGATCATCGCGCGCACCATCGCCCGGAACACCCGGCGGGGGCTGGCCGAGCCCGACTTCTTCAAAAGCGTGTCGACCGAGATCCGCCATTCCGGCTGCCGCCCGCAATGCTTGCGCGCGATCTCATAGACCCGGCGTTCCAGCGGTTTGCGCAGGCGAAAGTAATCCCGGCTCAGCGTCAGCACCGCTTTCGACAGCACCGCCTGCATCAACCAGTCCGACAGCGTGACCGAGACCGAGACCATCCGCCCGGCCTTCGAGTGCCGCGTGATCTCCCAAGCCTCGATCAGCCCGAACCCCCGCGTCACCTCCCTGTCGCCCTGCACCATATTGGTGGTGATCCGCGTGCCCGCCAGCCGCTCCAGCGCGTCCCGCAGCCGCTGATAGCCATCGCCCGAGGTCTCGCGGTTGGTCGCCACCAAAAGGTCATGCGCCCGCAGCACCAGCTTCCGGCTGACCGGGCGCCCGGCATTCACCGCCGCCATCAACTGGCTGATGCAGAAGATCAGGATGTCCTTGTCATGGATCGTGGCGAGGCCACCCACCGAGGGCGTGACTTTGATCTCCACCCCGTTGTGGGCATAGTCCAAGACCCGCAAATCCGGCCTGGTGGACAGCGAGAACACCGGATGTTCCATCGTTGCCATGTCGTCCTTGGGCAGCGCCCCGAACACATCGCAGAGGAAGAAATCCGCCATCGGATAGCGTTCGGGCAAAAGCCCCCCGCGCCCGGTTCCTGCCAGTTTGCCCGCCATGCCCGCCTGCCCGTCCGAGGCTCTGAAGGTGAAGAATCACCCCGGCCCGGTTTCGTGGTTTCATTGACGCCGAGCTTAAAGTTATCCACAGCACGGTCCATCACGTTCGACTTCGGACCTGGCGGCGCATCGGGGGTTCAGAGTCACTTCACCGGGGTTTCCGAGTCGCCAGAACGTGGTTGCGGAATCGGGGGGTGTTCAGAGCTCCCGCAATTTCCATGCCCGAACAAGGCTCTACAGGTCTGATTGAGCGATCGCTGGGAGCGTAACCTATTAAATAACAGGAAAATAACTGGAGCCTGATTTGCTTGAAGGCGAACACCCCTTTGGAAATCCTCAAAAAAATGCTATGAAAAGGGCACTTCCCCTCCCCATTGTTCGCCTTTTCCTTCCATGTGCGAGTTTTTTGCGTATATTGAGGAAAACAGCGCACATGGGATGCATGACCCGCGAAACCGACGACCCCCCGCCCTATTTCAACATCTCGCCCGATGCGGCGCTGGCAGAGCTTGGCGCACCCATGGGCACGGCTGACTTCGCGGCCCTTGCTGAAGCCTGCACCCGGGGCCGGGCCGATCTGGCCAGCCGGGGCCTGGGCGAAGGCGGTCGCAAGGCCCTGCGTCTGTTCTCGACGTGGGAGATCACCCGCTATCTGATCCCCGTCGCCACCCAGCATTTCCGC
>JANLQT010000422.1:0-9191 GCA_031368035.1 Rhodobacterales bacterium
GCGCCTTGTCTTCCTCGGGGTTGGTACCGCGGGGGCGCGTTCCGGCGATGGGGCGGATCGTCACTTCGCCGTCCCGCAACCGTACCAGAATTTCGGGACTGGCGCCGATGACCTGAAATCCGCCGAAGTTGAAGAAGAACAAGAACGGAGAGGGGTTGGTGCGCCGCAAACTGCGATACAGGGAAAACGGCGGCAGTTCGAACCTTTGCGCCCACCGCTGACTGGGCACCACCTGAAAGATGTCACCCTTGCGGATGTAGTCCTTGGCGGTCTCGACCGCCGCCATATATCCCGCTTTGGTGAAGTTGGACTGGGCCTCGCCCACTGGCGCCGCCTCGCCCAGATCGCGCTGTGCGGGCGGGGCGCGGTCCAGATCGCGCAACGCGTCCATCACCCGCTCGGCAGCCTGGGCATAGGCCGCACGCGCCGACAGGCCCGAAGCGGTCCAGGCGGGGGCCACCACCGTCACCTCGCCCTTCACCCCGTCCAGTACCGCCACGACCGAGGGGCGCATCAGCACCGCATCGGGCAGGCCCAACGGGTCGGGGTTCACGTCCGGCAGACGCTCGACCAGCCGGATCATGTCATAGCCGAGATAGCCGAACAGGCCCGCGGCGATGGGCGGCAGGCCGTCCGGCATGTCGATGCGGCATTCTGCGATCAGGGCGCGCAAACTGTCCAGCGCGGTTCCGGGTTCGGGGCGGAAGGCTTGCGCGTCAAACCTTGCCTCGCGGTTGATGAAGGCGTCCTGGCCCCGGCACTGCCAGATCAGGTCAGGCTTCATCCCCACCACCGAATAACGCCCGCGCACCTCGCCGCCCGTTACCGATTCCAGCATGAAACTGTCGGTGCGCGCCTCGGCCAGCTTCAACATCAGCGAAACCGGCGTGTCCAGATCCGCCGCCAGCCGCGCTGAAACCAACTGGTTCCGTCCCTTGGCCCAAGCGGCCTCGAACGCCTCGAAGGATGGGTCCAGCTTCATGCGGTCGCCTTAGCGGAACGAGGCATAGACGGCATTGATTGCCGCCTGATCCAGCGCGACGGTCTGGCTGGCAACCAAAGCCTGACCATAAAGGTCGTTCACATCCCCAGTCATGCTTTTGCGCAGTTCTGCCGCGATCTCGTCGCGGTTGGCTTTGGCGGCCTCGTCCTTGGGCGCCGCGACAACAGTGTCAAGCCGCACAAGGCCGACCCAGCCGGGGACCGCAACAACCTGAACCGCGCCGGGAGCCATCGCGAACACCGCCGTCATCACCTCGGCCGGCGCTTCGGTCAGTTGGTGGTCGCGGGTGACCGGCGCAGTAACAGTGGTCACGCCAAAGGCACCAAGGCTTTTGCCCGTCGCAATCTGCGCCTGCGCGGCGGCGGCCTGCGCCTTCAGGGCGCTTTGCACCTGATCGGCATGCCAGGCGGCGGTGACCTTGTCCTTGACCTTCTCCAGCGGCACTGGCGCCGCCGCAACCTCGGCCTCTTCGCGCATCGCGACAACGCCGCCATTTTCCAGCACCACCGCCTCGGGATAATCGCCTACGGCAATCTTGGCGGCTTCCTTCCCGAAGGCCGTGTCAGCGGCCAGCGGGTCATTGTCCTCGGCGCCCGGCGCGTAATCGGTCGTCACCAGCACCATGCCTTGCGTCGTCGCCAAGTCCTCCAGCGTGGAGCCGCCCGCCAAAGCGTCGTCAATCGCCTCGACCTTGGCTTCAATCGCTTTTTTCGCGGCGTCCAGTTTCACTTCCTTCACCAGATCCGGCTTGACCTGATCCAGCGTCGTGTTTTGTGCGGCCAGAATGCCGTTCATCCGAAAGATCGCCGGCCCGAGCGGCGAGGCAAGAACGCCGGTCACACCCGGAGCCGTCAAGGCAAAGATCGCCGCGCCCGCATCACCCAGTTCCACCTTGCTGATATCGCCCATGTCGATATCGACCAGCGCCAGACCGCGTTCGGTCACCAGATCCTCGAAGGTCGCGGTGCCGGCGTCCAGCTTGGCCTTGGCGGCATCAGCCGCGGCCTGATCGGGGAAGACCAGCCGTTCGACCAGCCGCTTTTCCGGCACCTGATACTGGTCCGCGCGGCTGTCATACAGGGCCTGCACCGCAGCATCATCGGCGGTCATCGTGGCGGCCAGCGTTTCGGGCAACAGCGCGGCATAGGTGATCTTCTTGCCGGCGGGCCGGGTGAAATCGGCGAGATGGGCGTCGTAGAAGGTCTGCAAATCGACATCGGTCGGGGCCGGAATCGGCGTGGGCAAGCCGGCTTCCGTCAGTTGCACCACCGAAAAACCGCGCGCTTCATAGCGATAGGCATAGATCGCATCGGTCAAGGCGACAGGGGCACGCAGGCCCCCGGTCACGGCCCCGGCCAGAATCTGGCGCGAAATGTCAGACCGCAGACCCGCTTCATAGGTCTTTTCAGTCAGCCCGTTCTGCTCCAGCGTCGAGGCATAGGCCACCCGGTCAAAGCCGCCCGCGCCTTGAAACGCCTTGTTGGACTTGACCTGATCGGCCACCACCGCATCGCCCACCGACAGGCCCAGCCGGGCATTTTCTGCATCCATCGCCGTGCGCAGCACCAGACCCTGCAACACCTGCCGGTCAAAGCCCATGGCTTGCGCCTGTTCCAGCGTGATCTCGGTGCCGAACTGCTTGGACAGATTGTTCAGGTTCTGCTTCAGCGCGCGGGCGAAATCCTGCGCCGGAATGTCGACCGAGCCGACCTTGCCGATGGCATCAACGTTGCGGCCAAAGTTGGTGACGCCCCAGCCGCCAAGGCCGGTGACGATCATCGCCAGAAGCAGCCAGACGGCCAGATGCCGTTCAACGCCCGACTTCTTCTTGGGGGCTTCGTCACTGTCGGTCTTCTTGGCCATGTCCGCCTCTGGCTTCTAATTCGCCCGCCTGTCTAAGGCCAAGGGGAGCGAGGGGCAAGGGGAGCAGGCGCAACCCCGGTTCAGGCTGGCGTGAGCGTTTTCAGCCGCGCGAACAATTCCGCGATGCCATCGGCATCGACATTGGCAAAAGCGATGCGCAACTGCCGAGCGCCTTCGGGCGCATCCTGGGGCTGGAACATCGTGCCGGGCAGCATCAGAACCGACGCCTCATGCACCAGCCGTTTGCACAAGGTCACCGAATCCTCGGAAAACGGATGCGCGGCATAGGCGAAATAAGCGCCGCATCCCAGCAAGCTCCAACCCTCAAGCGCGCCAAACCCGGCCGTCATGGCGCGGCGCCGCACCAGAATTTCGTCGCGCTCGCCCGCCACCCATTGCGACAGGTTGCGCATCCCCCACAGCGCGCCGATCTGGCCAAGCTGGTTCGGGCAGATGGCGACGGTATCAAGGAACTTTTCCACCTGCGCCAGACGTTCAACCGAAGCGGTGATGCAGCCAACCCGGTGGCCGGTCAGCCGATAGGCTTTGGAGAAAGAATAAAGCTGGATGAACGTGTCCGGCCAATCCGGGTCCGAAAACAGATCATGCGGCCGGCCGGTGCGGGAATCGAAGTCGCGGTAGGTCTCATCGACGATCAGCGCCAGCCCCCGCGCCCGGGCCAGGTCGCGGAAAGCGGCGAGCGTTTCGGCGGGATATTCGGCGCCGCCCGGATTGTTCGGGCTGACAAGCACGATGGCCTTCGTGCGCGGCGTTATCAGACGCTCGGCGGCCCCTGCTTCGGGGATCAGACCGGGACCGCAGGGCAGGGGCACCGTGGTCACGCCTGCCATGTCCAGCCACATCTTGTGATTGAAATACCACGGCGTCGGCAGGATCACCTGATCGCCCGGCCCCGCCAGCGTCGCCATCACCGCGCAAAAGGCCTGATTGCACCCTTGGGTGATGCCGACCTGATCGGCACTGACCAAACCGCCATAGGCGGCAGTCCACTGGCTGGCGATTTCTGCCCGAAGTGCGTCCAGACCCAGCACCGCGCCGTAAAGATGCGCCGCCGGATCATTCAGCGACGCCTCGGCGATGGCCTGGCGCAGGCCCAGCGGCGGGCTTTGCGTCGGCGCGGCCTGGCTGACGTTGATCAGCGGGCGGTCCGCCGGGAAAGTGACGCCGGAAATCCAGCGGCGCGCCTCCATCACCGGAGGCGGAAAGGTTGCGTCCATGGCGGGGTTCAGCGGAAACATGGGCAGGGCCTTCCGGCTTCAGGGTTCGGGGATTTACAGGGCGACCTTCGAGCCTTCGGCCTGCTGTTCTGCCAAGGCCCTTTCATCTGCCTGATAGCGGCGTAGAATCTGGAACTCGCGCCAGACCAGCACGATCATGATGCTGTCGAACATCGTCAGGATCAGCAGCACGATGCCGCCATGCATTTCGAACTCGGTCAACTGGTAGATGACGAAACCGGCCAGCACCAACATGGCCAGCGGATAGGCCCAGACGATGCGCCAGGCCAGCATGATCACCATGGTGAACTTCAAGGAACCATGCAGCAGCATGTAGATCGCATAGAAATGCTGAAGTTCGATCGGGAAACTGTCGGCCAGATGCTTGGCCCAGACCGCCATGTCCGCGCTGGGGGTCTGGGTCAACTGATGGCGCGTCAGCCAGCCGACGAAATGCAGGATCGTCAGGTTTGGCGTCAGCAGCAGGCCAAGCCCGCCCAGCACTTCCCCGAACGCCAGAAGACCCTTGATGACCAGACTGGCCTCGAAGATCCAGTGCAGCCATTTGCCGAGCGTCGATCCCGGATTGATCATCATGTCGGTTTAATCACGCCCCCGGAACGGCTGCACATATTGCAGCGCCATGTCCCATGGGAAAAAGATCCAGGTGTCCTGGCTGACCTCGGTGATATAGCTGTCCACCATCGGCTTGCCCTTGGGCTTGGCATAGACCGTGGCGAAATGCGCGCGCGGATACAGGCGGCGCACCAGTTCCAGCGTCTTGCCGCTGTCCACCAGATCGTCAACGATCAAAATGCCGGTGCCGTCGCCCATCAGGTCGGCCTGCGGGGGCTTGGTGACGATGGCGTCCTGCGCCTGAGTCTGATGGCTGTAGGACTGGACCGAGATCGTGTCCACCACACGGATGTCCAGCTCTCGGCTGACAATCATCGCCGGAACCAGACCGCCCCTTGTGATCCCGACCACGGCCTTCCAGCTTCCGCCCGCGCCCGGACCCTTGCCGTCCAGCCGCCAGGCCAAGGCCCGGGCATCGCGGTGAATCTGGTCCCACGAGACATGGAATCCCTTTTCATGCGGCAAACGGTCGGTCATGGCGCTTTCCCCCTTCACGTCATAGCGATCTTGACACCCAGAAGGGCAAGCAGGCCGCCAAAGCTGCGGTCAATCGCGGTCTTGGCCCCCATATAGGCGCGCCGCGTGGCAGAGTAGGAAAATATGCGGGCGACGAGGGTGTTCCAAGTGGTCTCGACCGTGAAAAGATAGGCCAGCAGGACCGCAAGCATCCAGACCGGGGTGCCCGGTGGCACAGTTCCGATGAAAATCGCCGACAAAAGCACGGCGGGCTTGGGGTTTGACAACTGCGTGAACAGCCCCAGACGGAACGCCGAAACCGCGGACCGCGGCGGGGCGCCGGTCGTATCGGGCAACGGCTGATCGGCATGTCGCCACATCGAGACCGCCATCCACACCAGGTAAAGCCCGCCCGCGATCTTGAACGCCCACAGCAGCGTCGGCGCGATCCTGAACAGCATGGCAAGGCCCGACAACGCCAGAACCGCCCAGAACACCGCGCCGATGCCGATGCCGACCGCCAGGAAAAAGCCGGTCCGCATCCCCTCGGTCACGCCGGTTCGGGCCGACATCAGCACCGCCGGGCCGGGGCTGACCGCGCCCATGGTCACCAGCGTGGCAACGGTCAGAAAGGCCGCCAGGGTCATTGCAAAACCCGCGTCATTGTGCGTCCTTGCGCCCCGTCACCACATCGATATCCGGTGCATCGACCGCCTTCATGCCGACGACATGATACCCGGCATCCACATGCAGAACCTCGCCCGTGGTGCCGCTGCCCAGATCGCTAAGAAGATACAGCGCCGCCTTGCCGACCTCTTCCTGGGTCACGTTGCGCCGCAGCGGCGAGTTCAGCTCGTTCCATTTCAGGATATAGCGGAAATCCCCGATGCCTCTGGCCGCCAGCGTCTTGATCGGCCCGGCCGAGATCGCGTTGACCCGGATGCCGTCCTTGCCCAGATCCTCGGCCATATACTGGACCGAGGTTTCCAGCGCCGCCTTCGCCAGACCCATGACGTTGTAATGCGGCATGACCTTTTCGGCGCCGTAATAGGTCAATGTCAGCAGACTGCCGCCCGGTCCCATCATCGCGGCAGCCCGGCGGGCGACCGAGGTGAACGAGAACACCGAAATATCCATCGTCATCAGGAAATTGGCCTTGGACGTGTCGATATACCGCCCGCGCAGCTCGTTCTTGTCGGAAAAGCCGATGGCATGCACCAGAAAGTCGATCTTGCCCCACAGCCCGGCCAGATGCGCGAACAGCGCATCGACCGAGGCTTCATCGCCCACATCGCATTCCACCATCTCGGACATGCCGATGGAGGTGATCAGGGGGGCCACACGCTTCATCAGCGCTTCGCCCTGATAGGAAAAGGCGATTTCCGCCCCTTGATCGGCCAGGGCCTTGGCGATGCCCCAGGCGATGGATTTGTCGTTGGCAAGCCCCATGATAAGGCCGCGTTTTCCCGCCATAAGTCCGGTTGACATTCGGTCTCCCCAGTCCCCCTATCCATTCGCGACCGGTGTAGGCGATTGCCGCAGACCCTTCAAGGGCGCGGGCAGCCCTTGGCAAAACCACCGGTGGGAAGGGGCAAAAATGGACAGGACGGGAATATTCGCGGGCGACGACCCGTTTGTCATTGCGCAATCCTGGCTGGACGCGGCGGCAAAGGTCGAACCCAATGATCCCAACGCCATCGCGCTGGCCACGGTGGATGCCGGCGGCCTGCCCAACGTGCGCATGGTGCTGCTGAAGGACATCGAACCGACTGCTTTCGTGTTCTACACCAACTATGGCTCGGCCAAGGCCACCGAGATCACGGCCACCGGCAAGGCAGCGTTCGTTCTGCATTGGAAATCCTTGCGCCGGCAGATCCGGGTGCGGGGGCTGGTCACGCGTGAAGATGGCCCCAAGGCCGACGCCTATTTCGCCAGCCGGTCGCTGCAATCGCGGCTGGGCGCCTGGGCCAGCCACCAAAGCCAGCCTCTGGCAAGCCGGGGCGCTCTGGTGGCCGAAGTGGCCAGGGTGACAGCGCAAAAGGGGCTGAACCCATCCCGCCCGCCGTTCTGGGGGGGCTTTCGCATCGCGCCGCTAGAGATAGAATTTTGGGCCGACGCTGCATTCCGCTTGCATGACCGCTTCCAGTGGCGCCGCGAATCCCTTGAAACTGCTTGGGAATCCAATCGCTTGAGCCCTTGAACATTTGGGCTGACGAAAAGGCCAGTTTGGCCTATCCTTAAGGATAAGTGCCGATGGCAAGCCCAAGGGTTTAGGTGATTGTCCTGCAAGAAGAATAAGTGCTGGGAATGGCTCTCTGATGAGCGACGAAGACGATGAAGAAGTGTCTGCCGAGACCGCGCCTGCTTTGGCCGGTCCTGTTCTGGTTGGCCGCGTGAAATGGTTTGATCCCACCAAGGGCTTCGGCTTTGTAGTGGCGGAAGGTGCATCCCGCGACATTCTTTTGCATGCCAATGTGCTGCGCAACTTCGGGCAAAGCTCGGTCGCGGATGGCACGGCGATCACGGTGCGGATTCAGGAAACCCCGCGCGGCATTCAGGCGACCGAGGTGCTGGACATCGAGGCGCCTCAGGGTATGGCGCTGCCCCTGCCCGAAGAGGGCACCTCGATTTCCCCCGAGGAACTGGCGGCGCTGCCACTGGAACCGGCGCGGGTGAAATGGTTCGACAAGGCCAAGGGCTTTGGCTTCGGCAATGTCTTTGGCCGTCCCGAGGATGTGTTCATCCATATTGAAGTCCTGCGGATTTCCGGCTTTGCTGACCTTTCGCCGGGCGAGGCGGTGGGCCTTCGGATCATCGAGGGGCGCCGCGGCCGGATGGCAGTGCAGGTGGCCTCATGGGAAGCAGCGCAGCGGCGCTAGGGTTATGGCTCTCTCTCGCGGGGGCTGCAGCGGCGGATTGCACGCCGGGGCGGGTCGAGTTCCGGGGGGACAAGGGGCCATTGGCCGCCTTCACCGTCGAAGTCGCCGATACCGAGGCGCTGCGCGAGACGGGTCTGATGAACCGCGAGAAGATGGCCAGCGGCGCTGGCATGCTGTTCGTCTATGGCTCGCCGGGACATCCCTACTTTTGGATGAAGAACACGCTGCTGCCGCTGGACATGATCTTCATCGACGTCGCTGGCCGGGTTACCCGCGTACATGACATGGCCATTCCGGGCGATCTGACGCCGATCGATGGCGGTGCGGGAGTGCAGTTTGTGCTGGAAATTGGCGGCGGCCTCGCGGCCAGACTTGGGATTGTCGAGGGCGCCGAGATGCGGTCGGACAAGCTGGACCCAGGTGCCGCGGTTTGGCCTTGCCCCTAGGATGGGTGATTCACCCATGCTGTGTCTCATCCGAAGATGGGTGAATCACCCATCCTACTTTCCATCCCCCCGGTTTCCCGCTAGGAACCGCAACGTCGGGGCGTAGCGCAGCCTGGTAGCGCGACAGTTTTGGGTACTGTAGGTCCCGAGTTCGAATCTCGGCGCCCCGACCATTGCAGGCAAGCCCGCGCGTCTTGCCAGAGCCGCCCGGAAATCCCATATCTTGGACATGGCAATTTCCTTCTCTCATTCTTATGCCGAGGCGCTGCCGGGCACCTTTTTGGCTCAGGTGCCGGACCCGGCGCCTGCGCCTCGCCTTTTGGTGCTGAACGAAGACCTCGCCCGCGATCTGGGGCTGGATTTCGAAGATTTGCAACGCCACGGGGCCGCGTGGCTTTCCGGCGCTACGGTGCCCCCCGGGGCGCAGCCGATCGCGCTGGCCTATGCCGGGCACCAGTTCGGCGGGTTTTCCGCGCAACTGGGCGATGGCCGCGCGCATTTGCTGGGTGAAATCGTGGCCCCGAATGGTCGCCGATTCGATCTGCAATTGAAAGGCTCGGGCCGCACGCCGTTTTCGCGCGGCGGCGACGGCAAGGCGGCTGTCGGAGCGATGCTGCGGGAATATCTGATCTCGGAAGCAATGGCCTCGCTTGGCGTACCCACCACCCGT
>JANLQT010000594.1:0-2037 GCA_031368035.1 Rhodobacterales bacterium
ATCGCGGCTGAAGGCCACGCCGGAGACAACTTTCGATTCCATGATTTCTTCCTCGTCGCAGACCAGGGTTCCAGAGGTCGCATCGGTATCTTCAAAGGACGACAGCACGCGCAGGCGCACCTTGTAGCGCATCGCGAGTTCAACCGAGCGGGTTTGCAGCACCTTGGCGCCCAGCGACGCCAGTTCCAGCATTTCCTCGAAGGCGATGCGGTCCAGCTTGCGCGCTTTGGAGGTGATGCGGGGGTCGGTGGTATAGACGCCGTCCACGTCGGTGTAGATGTCGCAGCGTTCCGCCCCGAAGGCCGCCGCAAAGGCGACGGCGGTGGTGTCGGACCCGCCCCGGCCAAGCGTGGTGATGCGGCCTTCGGCGCTGACGCCCTGAAAGCCCGCCACAACGGCGACCTTGAAACCTTCGTTGAATTTGGCGTTGATATTCTCGGGCGGGATCGAGATGAACCGGGCCGAGCCATGCGCCGAGGTGGTGTTGATCGGCACTTGCCAGCCTTGCCAGGACCGTGCGGGCACGCCCATATCCTGCAGGCGCAGGGCCAGAAGGCCGGCGGTGACGTTCTCGCCGGAGGCCACCACGGCGTCATATTCGCGGGCGTCGTACAGCTTCGATGTGCCCTCGACCCAGGACACCAGTTCATTGGTCTTGCCCGACATGGCCGAGACGATGACGATCACGTCATAGCCGCGCGCCACTTCCTGTTGCACCTTGCGGGCGGCATTCTCGATCCTCTCGAGACCCGACACCGAGGTGCCGCCGAATTTCATTACCAGAAGCGGCATCGGCCCCCCTGCCGTTGCAAAACCGGCGTTTCTTTAGGCGCGGGCGGCGAAGGGCGCAAGAGCAATACCGGCGGGGCGCTGCCCTCCTCCTCGCGTTATCATGGAAGCCATAAATATTCCCCGCCGGAGGCCCTGTTCACGACAGATGGAAATCGCTTGGACCCAGGGCGGGCGGCGCGGGCAGGCCCAGATGCGGGGCGAGGCTGATTTCCATGGCCCGGCAGATCGTGTCCAATGGCAGCGCGTTCAGGCTGGCGCTGAACGGATGCGCCAGATCCTCGGTCACTTCGGCAAGGCCGAGGAAGACATAGGCAATCAGGCCGACGAACAGCGGGGTCAGCCAGCCTTCGGTAGCCATCAGCGCCAGCGGGATCAGCAGGCAGTAGAGATAGACGGTGCGGAACACGAGAAGCGAGTAGACATACGGCAGGGGCGTCGCGGCGATGCGTTCGCATCCGGCCTGGTTCAGCGCAAGCGAGCCGAGGCGGGCGGACAGGGTCCGCGCGCCATAGCCGTCCAGCGTTCCGGCGCGGCGGGCATCGGCCAGAACGGCGGTCATGGCGTCCAGCGCGGCGTCGGCGCTGGCGGCATCGCCCCAGGCGCGGGCGGCGGCATCGGGGCAAAGGCGGCGCAGTTGGCAGCGATGCAGATGGGCGAAGGTCAGCGACAGCCGCAGGACGGTGCGGCTGTCGGCTTCGGGCAGAAACAGCGCAGCCTCGCGCGCCAGCGACCGCTGGTCGGCAAGCAGACCGCCCCACAGCTTGCGTGCCTCCCACCAGCGGTCATAGGCGGCGTTGTTGCGAAACCCCAAGAACAGCGACAGGGCGACGCCCAGCACGGAAAACGGCGTGGCGGCAAGGTCGGGTAGCGGGATCAGCCAGTGGTCCACCGCCACCAGCGCAGCACTGGCCGCCATCAGCCCCAGCAGGGCCGGGGCGATATGCGGCAGGACCGAGCCGCGCACGGCAAACAGAAGTTGCGGCAGGCCGGGCTTGTCGCGGATGATCATCGGGCGCGCCTGTCGGGGCAGAGGCCGGGGATTTTCGAAAATCCACCCAAATTTTGTCGAAAAAATTCGGGTGGCGGCAAGGTTGCTGGCGCCGTCACAGCGCGCGCCAGCCGATGTCATTGCGGCAGAAGCCTTCGGGCCAGCTCAGGTGGTCGATCATGGCATAGGCGCGGTTGCGGGCTTCGTGAAGGCTTTGCCCGCGCGCCGTGATGTTCAGGACGCGGCCGCCGTTGGCG
>JANLQT010000611.1:0-2814 GCA_031368035.1 Rhodobacterales bacterium
GTCAAGAACATCACCGAATACGGTGCGTTCGTCGACCTCGGCGGCGTGGACGGCCTGTTGCACGTCACCGACATGGCGTGGCGTCGGGTGAACCACCCGTCGGACATTCTGGCGATCGGTGAGACTGTCAAAGTGCAGGTCATCAAGATCAACAAGGAAACCCACCGGATTTCGCTGGGCATGAAGCAACTGCAATCCGATCCGTGGGATGCCGTTGAAAAAGCCTATCCGATCTCTTCGGTCCACAAGGGCCGCGTCACCAACATCACCGACTACGGCGCCTTTGTGGAGCTGGAAGCCGGGGTCGAGGGCCTCGTCCACGTCTCGGAAATGTCCTGGACCAAGAAGAACGTCCATCCCGGCAAGATCGTCTCCACCTCGCAAGAAGTGGACGTCATGGTGCTGGAAATCGACAGCGCCAAGCGGCGTGTGTCGCTGGGCCTGAAGCAAACCCAACGCAACCCGTGGGAAGTGTTTGCCGAAACCCACCCCGTGGGCACGATGATCGAAGGCGAAGTCAAGAACATCACCGAATTCGGTCTGTTCGTCGGCCTCGACAACGACATCGACGGCATGGTGCACCTGTCCGATCTGTCCTGGGACAAGCGTGGCGAAGAAGCCATCCAGGAATTCCGCAAGGGCGACACGGTGAAAGCCGCCGTCACCGAAGTGGATGTGGAAAAAGAGCGTATCTCGCTGTCGGTCAAGGCGCTGGGCGACGACACATTCTCGGACGCGGTTGGCGATGTGAAGCGTGGGTCCATCGTGACGGTCACCGTGACGATGATCGAAGATGGCGGCATCGAGGTGGAATACAACGGCGCCAAGTCGTTCATCCGCCGCAGCGACCTGTCGCGTGACCGGGTTGAACAGCGCCCGGAACGCTTCCAGGTCGGCGACCACATCGACGTGCGCGTGACCAACATCGACCCCAAGACCCGCAAGTTGGGCCTGTCGATCAAGGCGCGCGAGATCGCCGAAGAGAAGGAAGCCGTCGAACAATACGGCTCCTCCGATTCGGGCGCATCGCTCGGCGACATCCTTGGCGCGGCCCTGAAGGGCGACAAGCGCTAAGTCCTTGGCCTTGCCTGACAAGGGCAAACCGGAAAGGCCCCGCTTTGGCGGGGCCTTTTGCTTGTCAGCGCTACCACTTGCTGCGAAAACCCTTTGTGCGCCGCAAGGTTTCCTGCCTATAGTCCCGAGGTAACGACAACGCGAGGGCAAACGGCCGGATACAGGCCGGGTCCACGCAGGGGGGAAGTTGCGGATGATTCGATCTGAGTTGATCCAGAAGATTGCTGACGCGAACCCGCATCTGACACAGCGCCATGTTGAAAAGATCGTGAACACGGTCTTTGAAGAGATCATCGACGCGCTCTCGCGCGGCGACCGGGTCGAATTGCGCGGGTTCGGTGCGTTTTCGGTCAAGGCGCGGGATGCGCGCGTCGGGCGCAATCCGCGCACCGGCGAGGCGGTTCAGGTCGATGACAAGAAGGTGCCGTTCTTCAAGACCGGCAAACTTCTGCGCGATCGGTTGAACGACAAGGACTGATCCGCAAGCGATCTGCTGGACTTCGCAGGCTGTGTCCTCATATTGGGGCCAGCTTCCTGCGGGACAGATATCATGATGAAATACCTTCGCTATCTGCTTTTGGCCCTTGTCGCCATTTGCCTTGTCACTTTCGCGCTGGCCAACCGTGCGTTGGCCCCGGTGCAGTTGTTGCCGGACAGTCTGGCCAATCTGGTGGGGCTGCTGGTCTTTGCCCAAGTGCCGGTCTGGGTGATCCTGTTCGTCGGTCTGATCGCCGGGCTGGTGCTCGGCTTTGTCTGGGAATGGCTGCGTGGCCACAGCCACCGCGTCTCGGCCCGCAGTTCCAAGCGCGACGTCACGCGGCTGGAGCGGGAAATGGCGGTGATGAAGGACGCCACAAGCACACCGCAAGACGACGTTCTGGCGCTGCTGAGCAAGCCAAAGGCGCGCTGAGGTGGGCGAGGTCCGCGTCAAGATCTGCGGCCTGCGCACGCTGGCCGACGTTGCCGCTGTCGCAGCGTCGGGCGCGGGTTATATCGGACTCAACTTCTTCCCGCCCTCGCCGCGCTATCTGACGCTGGTCGAGGGGCGGGCGCTGGCGCTCGGGGCGCCTCCGGGGTTGGCGAAGGTCGCGCTGACGGTGGATGCCGATGATGCGACCTTGGATGCTATCGTTGCGGCGATGCCGCTCGACATGTTGCAACTTCATGGCCACGAGTCCCCCGAGCGGGTCATGGCGGTTCGGACCCGTTTTGGCCTGCCGGTGATGAAGGTCATTGGCGTTCGGGACGAGGGCGATCTGGCCGCGCTGCTGGATTTTTCGATGGTGGCCGACCAGATCATGATCGACGCCAAGCCGCCCAAGGGCGCTGTGCTGCCCGGCGGCAACGGCGTGCCGTTCGACTGGCGCCTGGTCGCACAGCGCCGCTGGCTGCGGCCCTGGATGCTGGCCGGCGGGCTGACGGCTGAGAACGTGGCAGAGGCTGTGCGGCTGACGGGTGCGCGGCAGGTCGATGTCTCGTCTGGCGTGGAATCCGCGCCGGGGGTGAAGGATCATGCCAGGATCGCGGCGTTCGTGGCGGCGGCGCAACGGCCTGCCGCCTGAATTCCGCGCCGATAAACACGTGCTGATCAGGATTCTGCGATCAGGTCGACCGTGGACTTGACCTCCTAGTGTTCTACGCCTGACATAGGATTCCCAACTGCTACCGGCTGTGGCATGTTCGGGAGATGAGACGCTCCGACATCTGCCTTTACCTGGGCCCCGCCGACCGCGCTGAGCT
>JANLQT010000622.1:0-4765 GCA_031368035.1 Rhodobacterales bacterium
GCCCTCGACCAGCCCGCGCACCGCCTCCACCGCCGCCCGCGCCGCCTCCAGATCGCCCAAATCGCGGATCGCCGCCTGTGCCTCGCCCAGCCGCCCCCGCGCTTCCGCCAGATCCTCGCCATGCCGCGTCACCGCCAAGGACGCCGTCTCCAACCGCCCCCGCGCCATCGACCGCTCCGCCTCGGCCCTGGATGCCGCCCGGGACGTCTCCGCCAGCCGCTGATCCGCCGCCCGCCGCGCCTCTCGCGCCGAGGTTTCCCCCCGCGTCGCCTCGGTCAGCGCCCCGCGCAAATGCTCATGCGCCTGCACCGCCCCCGCAGCGCGATGGGTCAATTCCTCAAGATCGCGCTTCAACTGCGCCAGACGGTTCAACTGCTTCAGCCGCAGCGCCGTGGCAGACGGCGCATCCTCCCGCGCCACCTTGAACCCGTCCCAACGCCAAAGATCGCCCTCGGCACTGACCAACCGCTGCCCCGGCAACAGCGCCGCCTGCAAGCCATCCCCCTTGGACGCCTGCACCAGCCCGATCTGCGAAAGCCGCCGCGCCAGTGCCGCCGGAGCCGTCACCTGCGCCGCCAGCGGCCCAACTCCCTCGGGCAAAGCCTGCGCCGCATCATAGGGCGGCAAAGCTGCCCAACCCGACCGCTTCCCCGGCCCCAGTTCCGCCGCTCGCAGATCATCCGCCAGCGCCGCCCCCAAAGCCGCCTCGAACCCTGGCACCACATTCAGCCGGTCGATCATCTGCTGCCCGGCCTGCGATTCCTGCGACAACAGCCGCTGCAACGCGGCAACCTCGGCCCGCACCGCGTTGGTCTCGCCCTCCACCGCCGAGCGCGCCGCCCGCGCCTCCGACTCCCGATCCTGCGCCAAAGCCCGCGCCGCTTCCGCCGCCGTCAGCGCCGCCTCCGCCGCCTCGGCTTCCGCATGGGCCGACAGCCGCGCCGTCTCCGCCCCTGTCAGCGCCGCGTCCGACCCCGCAACCGCCGTCTCAGCCGCCAGCACCGCCGCCGTGGCCCGAGAAACCTCCCCCTCGGCCCGCGCAACCCCGCCCTCAGTATCCACCAACAACCTTTGCGCCGAATGGTGCCGCGCCGACAACCGGGCCGCGTCTTCCGCCGCCTCGCTCAGCCGCGCCTCGTGCCCCGCCAAATCCGCCGCCGCCGCCCGGGCCGCCTCAGCCGCAGCCGCCAGCCGGTCATCCTGCCCTTCGGAAGCCCGGACAAGCTGGCCCAACTCCCACTCCAGCCGCCCGATCGACTCGCCCGCGTCCTTGTTCAGCCCGGCCTCGCGCTCCAGATCGCGCCCCAACTGCGCGATCCGTCCGGTCAGCGTGGCGATCGTATCCTTTGCGCGAGCCTCTTCCTCGCCCAAGGCATCGCGTTGCAAGGTCAACCGCTGCAACACCGCCCCGGCAATCGCCTCCTCCTCCCGCGCCGGGGGCAAGACATCCTCCGCCGCTTCCCGCCGCGCCCGAGCCGCCCGCACCGCCGCCTCCGCCTGCCCGGTCAACGCCAAGCGTTGCCGCAGAACCCCTTCCGCCTCGGCCCGCGCCTCCTCAGCCTCGCGCCAGCGCCGATACAGCGCCATCGCCTCGGCGCGCCGCAACTCGTCGCCGATTTCCCGATACCGCGCCGCCTGTTTGGCCTGCCGGTTCAGTGCCGACACCTGCTGTGCCAGCGCCTCCAGCACGTCATCCACTCGCGTCAGGTTCAAATCCGCCGCCGTCAGCCGCAACTCCGCCTCGTGCCGCCGCTGATACAGGCCGGAAATCCCCGCCGCTTCCTCCAGGATCATCCGCCGCGCCTTGGGCTTGGCGTTGATCAGTTCGGTGATCTGCCCCTGCCGCACCAGCGCCGGAGAATGCGCCCCGGTCGAGGCATCGGCGAACAGCATCTGCACATCCCGCGCCCGCACCTCCTTGGTATTCGCCCGAAACGCCGACCCTGCGTCCCGGGTGATCCGCCGCACGATCTCGATCTGATCGGCATCGTTGAACCCTGCCGGAGCCAGCCGTTCGCCATTGTCGATGACCAGAGCCACTTCCGCAAAATGCCGGGCCGGGCGGGTGGCAGCGCCGTTGAAGATTACATCCTCCATCCCGCCGCCGCGCATCGCGCTGGCGCGGTTCTCGCCCATCACCCAGCGCAAAGCCTCCAAGAGGTTGGATTTGCCGCAGCCGTTCGGGCCGACAATGCCGGTCAACCCCTCGTGGATCGTCAGATCCGTGGGGTCCACAAAGCTTTTGAAGCCGTTCAGGCGCAGCCGGGTGAAGCGCATTCTCTCTCCGATTCCGGAAGGAATATCGTCGGACTTGGTGGAGCTTGAGTCAACTCCGTTCCCCCGCCTATCGGGTTCAGAGGCATCTTATCCCCAAGATGTTGCGATTGACGAACAACCAGCCCAGGTGCGACCTGCCCATATGACCCAAGGCCCGCTCCCCCCGTTTACTGGCCAATGCCGCTGCGGCAGCGTCTCTTACATCTGCGACGCCGCCCCCATCTTCCAATCCCATTGTCACTGCGAAAGCTGTCGCCGCGCCACTGGCGGCCTGTTCGGCAGCTATGTCGGCGTGCGCGACGGCACTTGGCGCTGGACCGGAGAGCTTCCCGCCGTCTATCTGCCGGGCGGCGGGGTCGAGCGCAGCTTTTGCCTGATCTGCGGCAGCCCCGTTGCCTATCGCAGCACGGACTTCCCCGGCGAGATGTATTTCCTTGCGGGATCTCTAGGCGACGTCACCGCCTTCGCCCCGACCGAGCAAAGCTTCCCAGAGGAGGCAATGCCGTGGCTCCACCTCAAATCCCTGCTGCGCTGACGCCCAGCCTTGCGGCAGATCCTTTCAACTGGGAGGCCGCGCTGGGCCTGATCCGCCGCGCCTTCGCGGGAATGGAGGGGCGGATCGACCCGCCGTCCTCCATCCATCACTTCACGCCAACCGACCTGCAAGCGGGCGAGTTCTGGTGCATCGGCACCCCGCCCATCGCCTGCATCCTGCTGACGCCCAAACCCCGTGCCCTCTACCTCGGCAAGCTGGCGGTCGAGCCTGGCCTGACCCGCCGGGGCCTCGCCCGCGCCCTGATCGCCTGTGCCGAAACCCGAGCCCGCGCGCTTGGCCTGCCGGCGCTGGAACTGCAAACCCGGGTGGAGCTGACCGAAAACCACGTGATCTTTCGGGCGCTGGGCTTCCACGAGACCGCCCGCACCGCCCATGCCGGCTATGACCGGCCCACCGCGATCACCTTCCGCAAGCCGCTTTAGGATTTCATCTTGGTCCAAATACCTCCACGGGGGTCCGGGGGTGTGAAACCCCCGGCTTCATCACAGCCCGAGCAGCGGCACCAGATCCGCAAGCCGCGCCACTACCAGCGCCCCTTCCGCTTCCAGCGCCGGATTGGGCTGCGCCGACAGACCAAAACACCGCATCCCGGCAGCGCGGGCAGCGCGGGCGCCGGTAGGGCTGTCCTCGACCACCACACAGGCCACCGGATCTGCCCCCATCGACGCAGCGGCATGCAGGTAAAGGTCGGGAAAGGGCTTGGGGCGCGGCATGTCCTGACCCGACCAGATACCTTTGAAGCGGTCTGTCAGACCGGGATGCTGGCCCAGCGAAATTGCAATCTTCTGCTGGCTGCCGTTGGACCCCATGGCATAGGGAATCCCCGCGGCATCCAGTCGGTCCAGAACGGCCAGAATCCCGGGCATCAGCGCCACACCTGTCGCCAGCGCGGCGTAAAGCTTGGCATAGAAGCGCTCCACCCAATCCTCGGGCAGGTCAGCCCCCAGGCGGATCGCGCCCAGCCGGACGTTCTTCATCGTCAGGCCCAGCAGGCTTGCTTCCAGTTCGGCATGGCTCAGCGCCAGGCCATGTTCGGCCAGATCGCGGGCCAAGAGGTCAAAGGCCAAAGGCTCGCTGTCCACCACGACGCCGTCGCAGTCAAAGATCACCGCCGCCGGTCTCATTCCGGCGCCCGCAGGATGGTCACCACCGTATCGCCATACTTGCGCTGATCCAGTTGCGCGAAGCCATCCGGCGACAGGGGCGCGCTCCCTTCCTCCCAGACCACCAGCGCTCCCGGCGCCAGCCAGCCGCCAGCCACAGCCGAGGCCATGGCCCTTTCGCCCAAGCCCTTCCCATAGGGCGGGTCCAGAAACACCAGAGTTTGCCGTGCCCCCTGGTTCGCGCCAAGCTTTGTCGCGTCACGGCGCAGGCTGCCCGTGCGGTCCGAGCTGCGCGTCAATTCGACATTCCGCGCCAGAAGCGCCCGCGCGGCATTGCCGTCGTCGACAAACACCACATGTGCGGCACCGCGCGACAGCGCCTCCAGCCCCAGCGCGCCGGTGCCAGCAAACAGATCCAGCACCTGCGCACCGGTGACCGGGTCGCCATAGCCGCCGTTGATCAGCAGGTTGAAGATCGCCTCGCGCACCCGGTCCGAGGTCGGGCGCAGATGCGCGGCGGCATCGCCTGTCCCCACCGGCGTCAGCTTCAACCCGCGCAGAATGCCGCCGATGATCCTCATGCCTTCAGAAGCGATTTCATCTCGGTGGCGGGGTCGGCGATCTTGGCCGGATCGGGCGACTTCCCGGCCTCGATCAATCGCTTGCCGACCATATAGGCCCGGCTGTTGTTCATCGCGTCCACCGCGAGCAGCTTGTCGCCTTGATAATACCAGAAGCTGACCGCCTCGCCCGCCGGCCCGCGCGTGACGATCCGGTCATAGCCGCTGTTCAGCCCGGCAATCTGCAACTTGCAGTCATACTGATCCGA
>JANLQT010000632.1:0-3670 GCA_031368035.1 Rhodobacterales bacterium
GCGTCAGGGGCGAGGTCGGCGGGGCGGATCATCCGGATGCGCTTGCCCTCGCGCATCAGTTGCTTGGCGATCAGCATTTGCAGATAGGGGCTGCCGCCGCCGCCGGTGCCAAGGATGCCGACGCCGATGGCGATGCGGTCGATGTCGGATTCGGTCAGGGTCCAATAGGTCATGCGGCAAGGTCCCCCACCACTTTTGCCGAGATCCGGATGGCATTGCCCGGCAGATAGGACAGCGGCGTTTCCTCAAGCTCCGCAAGCGAGATCGTCGCAGGGGCCGCCCCCGCCTCGACCGCGCGCTGGCGGGCTTCGGCGACAATGCCGTCCAGCGCCGCCTCGCGCGTTGTGCCCTCAAGCGACACCACGCGGTCCACCTCGCCCGAGACCTGCGCGATGGCGGCGCCGATGGCATTGGCGGACCCGAAATGCTCGGGGCGCAACGAGACCGAAGTGCCCTCCATCAGCCCGTCGATCAGGACCGATCCGCCGCCCACCAGCACTGCCGGCACAGGCTCGGCGCTGGGTTTCATCCGGTCGATCACGGCTTCCACATCAGATTTCATCCTTGCCAGCGCGGCCTTGACCAGCGCGGCATCCAGATGGCGCACGCGCGCGGGATCGCCCAAGGTCACAAGGCCCGCCGCCACGGCAATATCGGTGGCCGTCAGCGTGTCGCCGCCAAAGCACAGCGCCATATCGGGCAGGCGAAAGCCCACCGAATCCGGCCCGATGGTCAGGGGCGGGCCGGACCGGATCAAACTGCCGCCGCCCAGACCAAAGGAATACACATCGGGCACGCGAAAGTTGGTCGGGATGCCGCCGATCACCGCGCCTTCGCTGCGGTTGCGCGGAAAGCCCGCCACCAGCATGCCCACATCAGTCGTCGTGCCGCCCACGTCGATCACCGCCGCATCCTTCAGCCCGGTCAGAAACGCCGCACCCCGCATCGAATTGGTCGGGCCCGAGGCGATGGTGAACACCGGGTGCCGTTCGGCAAACTCGGCGGACATCAGCGTGCCGTCGTTCTGCGTCAGATACAGCGGGCAGGTCAGGCCAAGGCCCGCAAAGGCCGCGCGGAAGGCGGTGACCGTCTCGGAGCCCAGCCGGTGCAGGCTGGCGTTCAGGACCGTGGCGCTTTCCCGCGCCAGCAGCCCGGTGCGGCCGATGCGGTGCGACAGGCTGACGGAGGCGCCGGGGATTTCCTCGGCCACGATGGCGCCGGCCTCGACCTCCATCCGGCTGTCCACCTGCGCAAACACCGCGCTGATCGCGACCGCGCCCACGCCCTTGGCCCGCCAGTCGCGGCACGCCGCGCGGATCGCCACCCCGTCCAGCGCCGCAATGGGCGAGCCGTCGAAGTTCACCCCGCCGCCCACCAGCGCCGCGCCGCCGTCCACCAGGATGCGCAGCCGGTCCGGCCAATCCACCATCGGCGGCAAAGCGCGGGTTGCGGCGCCGCACAGCCGCAGGATGCCGACCCGCTCCAGCCGCTTGCCCTCGACCACGGCGTTCAGGAAATGCGTGGTGCCGATCATCACCCCGCCAACCTGTGCGGGCAAAACCTTGCCAGCCTTCAGCACCGCGCGGATCGCAGCGGCCACCCCGCCGGTGACATCTTCGGTCGTGCCGGTCTTGATCGTGGCCAGAACTTCGGACCCGCGCAGCAGGGCGGCATCGGTGTTGGTGCCGCCGACATCGACGCCAATGCGCAGCATTCCCGTCATCCTGGTTTCCGCCCCGCGCGCTCTGCCGCTTCGATCAGGGCCGTCGTGCGGGTCCCGAAGGCCTTGTACATCCGCAGAATGACCCAAGGCTCGACCCGGCGCACCCCCGGCAGCTTGCCGATAATGTTTTCGCAAAAGTCCAGCAGTTCGGCATGGGAGGTAACACCGATCGCCCCCGTCAGGTTGAATGGCCCCGAACTTGCAGCGAGATATCCGACTTCGTCATACTCGCCCAAAACCACGGCGACGCTTTCGACCCTGCCCGGCTCGACCTCGATCATCACATCGGCCTGAACCTCGCGCCCCATGGCGGTCGGGTCGGGAATGGCGCCGATGGTGATCATCTTGCTCTGCAGCAGCGCAGAAATGCGGTTGCGCACGGTCCGTTCCGACACCCCGCCAACGCGCGCGGCCACTTCAGAGGCGGACAGACGCCCATCCACCCCCAACAGCGCGATGATGGTTCGATCAAGGTCGTCGAGGTCTGAACGTTGCATCGGACCCACTTTGCCGACTTGGACGGTATTTCTGCAATCTCTTGCCATATAGGCGCTTCTGTCAATCCACAACTTCCGTTTCGGAACAAATTTGGCAAAATACCTGCCGGACAGATCGCTATTCGCTCGCTTCGGCACCAAATCGGTCCCGTGAAATCGCGCCAGGTTTGCCCCAAGCCTAAGCCGGGCAGGGCGGCCGGCAAAACGGGATCGGTGCCTCGGCCCGCCCTCAATCCGCGCGTGACACGCCAAAACCTGGCCCTGCCGTTGTTGGCGGGCCAGCCTCTTGCGGTGTGGGGCATCGGTGGATTTCCGCAAGACGCCGCCGACCGGAGCGACACGCCGTTCCGGTCGGCGTGCCGGGCTTGTTTGCCCCAGATCTTGGCATAGGCCTCGCGATAGCCATTGCCGGGGTCGAAGGAGTTCTTCTCGCCGCCGTCAAAGCCCACGTTGGCCATCGTCACGACATGCAGGGGCGAGGTAAAGCCCGACCAGGCCGCGCCCTGAACGGCGCGGTTCAACTCGTCCACTAATTGCCAGCGTTGCAGATTCAGGGGCTCGGCCACGGTGACCGCCTGATACTGGCCGGAACCGATGCGCTGACAGGCCGATTCCGAACCGTCGCCGGCCGCGACCGCCTTGGGCGCGCCGTCGCCGGCGATGCCCGCCGCCGCCAGTGCCGGGCCCATGAAGTCGAAACATATGTCATTGATCGCAAGCGCATGGGGCCAGCTCGCGCCGTATTTTCTGCAAAAGCGAGGTGGTCAGCGGGCCCGCGTGCCAGGTGACCATCGCCTGACGTTGACCCACCCGGGCTTGATCGTGGTGGACCCATGGATGGCCCCGACCAGCGCGGGCAGCAGAAACTCCAGCCCGACCGACGCCTCTCCGATGCGCAGCTTGGACGCCAGCAGCACCCCGCCGATGGCGGGCATCGTGCCCGAGGTGACAAAGGCGCCGATCACGAACTTGCGCTTCGGGATGCCGTTCAACTGCATCGCGCGCTGGTGGGCGCCGATGGCGTACAGATACCGGCCAATGGGCGTGTATTCCAGGATCAGCCACAGGGCGAAGGTGCTCACCACCACATAATAGGCGGTGACGGGCAGGCCGAAAACGAATGTCCCCGGCAGGCCCAGAAAGCCATCGGGTAGCGGGCCCACCATCTGCCGGCCCCCGGTCTGCCACGGGCGCCAGCGCGTACAGCATGGTTCCGGTGCCCAGCGTGGCGATAAAACTGTCGATCCGCGCGACCTCGACCAGAAAGCCGTTCAGGGCGCCGACCACCACGCCCTGCGCCAGCACGATCACCACCGCGATCGGCCATGGCACGCCGTAGACCGTCTGCAAGCTGCTCACCAGGATGTGCCATTGCACGATGCCGCAACCCGCCGTCAGGTCGATCCGCCCCGCCGCCAGCGCCGCCAGCGACAGGGCCTCGATGATCGCC
>JANLQT010000637.1:0-6391 GCA_031368035.1 Rhodobacterales bacterium
GCCGAATGTTGGTCGATCTGGCTCGACCTGCTCACCGACCTCCTCATCACCCTGACCCTGACCGTGGACCCCGCCTGCATCGTCCTCGGCGGCGGCCTGTCGCAGATTGACGGCCTGTTGGATGACCTCCGCCCCCGCCTGTCCGCCGCGCAACTGTCCGGCTTCACCGTTCCCGCCTTGCGCATTGCCGAAGGCGGCGATGCCAGCGGCGCCCGCGGCGCCGCCTGGGCCGCCTGGAGCCATGCCAATGTCTGAAATCCTGCACGATATCATCCGCCGCAACCGCGCAGGCACCCCCGTCGCCATCGTCTCGGTCTGCACCGCCCACCCGCAAGTCCTGCTCGCCTGCCTGAAACGCGCCGCCGAACTGCATGAACCCTTGGTGGTCGAGGCGACGTCAAACCAGGTCAACCAGGACGGCGGCTACACCGGCATGGCCCCCGCCGATTTCATCACTTTCGTCACTAACCTGGCGCAAAAGGCCCATTTCCCCCTGAACCAACTGGTGTTCGGTGGCGATCACCTCGGCCCGCAAGCCTGGCGCAAACAGCCAGCCGCGGCGGCCATGGCCAAGGCCCGCGTGATGATCGCGGACTACGTCAAGGCCGGTTTCACCAAGATCCACCTCGATTGCTCCGAAGGCTGCGCGGGTGAGCCTGCCCAGGTCGGCGACACCATCGCCGCCGCCCGCGCCGCCGATCTGGCCCGCGTCGCCATCAACGCCGCCGCCAATCCCAACTCCCTCCTCTTCGTCATCGGCACCGAGGTCCCCCCACCAGGCGGCGCCCGCATGGACGAATCCGGCGACATCCCCCCCACCACCCAAGCCTCCGCCAAAGCCACCCTGGCCGCCCACCGCGCCGCCTTCATTTCCGCTGGTCTAGAGACTGTTCTTCCCCAAATCGGCGGCCTCGTCGTCCAACCCGGTGTCGAATTCTCGCCCATGCATGTCCACCACATGCCCCTCAACCGCGACCCCGGTTTCCTCGCTGTCCTGCAAGACTGGCCGAACCTCTGCCTCGAAGCCCATTCCACCGACTACCAGCACCCCGCCGCCTTCCACCGCCTCGCCGAACTGGGCTTCGCCTTCCAGAAGGTCGGCCCCGCCCTGACCTTCGCCTGGCGTGAGGCGGTCTATGCGCTGGACGCACTCGCCCACATGGCCGGCTGGACCACCGCCGAACCCCTGGCCGAGATCATGGAGCGTCTGCTGCTCGCCAACCCCGCCTCCTGGTCCGCCCATTACCACCCCTCCTCGGGCGATCTGCGCGTGCAGCGCCACTTCGGCCTCGCCGACCGCATCCGCTATTACTGGCCGCAGCCCGAGGCGCAGCAGGCCGTGGGGTCCCTGTTCAAGGCATTTGAAGGCCGAGCCCTCCCCGCGCCGATGCTGGAACAAGTTTTCCGCCCCGCAATCCGCGCCCGCGCCGGGGCCAACCCCACCGCCGAATCCCTCGCCGAGGCCGCCGTCTCCCTCGCCCTCGATCCCTATTTCCTGGAGCCGCATCCATGACCGCTGCCGAGTGGCTGTGCCCGGACCGGCTGTTTGACGGCGAAACCCTGCGCGAAGGGCTGGCCCTTGGCGTCGAACACGGCCGCACCACCACCCTGCGCCCTGCGAACGACCTGCCCGCAGACGCCATCCGCCGCCCGATCAACGGCACGCTCGTCCCCGGCTATCTTGACCTGCAAGTGAACGGCGGCGGCGACGTCCTGTTCAACACGACCCCCACCGCGCAAGGCATCGCCGCGATCGCCGCCGCGCACCGCCGCTTTGGCACCGTGGGCATCCTCGCCACCCTGATCACCGACACGCCCGAAGTTCTGGCCCAAGGCGTAAAGGCCGCCCTCGCCGCCAAGGGCCAGCCCGGTTTCCTTGGCATCCACATCGAAGGCCCACACCTGTCCATCGCCCGAAGGGGCACGCACAGAGCCGCATTCATCCGCCCGATGGACGCCACCACCCTTGCCCATGTCACCCGCCTGCGCGCCGCCGGCCTGCCCGTGATGATCACCCTCGCCCCCGAATCCGTGACCCCCGCCCAGGTCGCGACCCTCGCTGCCACCGGCGCCGTCGTTTCCATTGGCCATTCCGACTCGACAGCAGACGACACCCGCGCCCTCCTCGCCAAAGGCGCCACCTGCTTCACCCATCTGTTCAACGCCATGTCGCCGATGCTGAACCGCAGCCCCGGCGTCACCGGCGCCTGCATAAATTCCCGCGCCTATGTCGGCATCATCTGCGACGGCATCCATGTGGCGGATGAGATGGTGGGTCTGGCGATCCGCGCAAGGCCGGTGCCGGACCACATGTTTCTGGTGTCCGACGCCATGTCCACCGTGGGCGGATCGGACCATTTCCGCCTGTATGGTGACGAAATCCGGCTGGTGAACGGGCGGCTGGTGAACGCGGAAGGCTCGCTGGCCGGGGCGCATGTAACCATGGCCGAAAGCCTGGCGCGGCTGATCACCGTGGTGGGCGTGGACCCCGCGCAGGCCCTGCGCATGACCTCCACCGTTCCCGCTCACCTGATGGGGCTGGACCCGCTGGCCAAACTCACGAACCGAGACCCAGCCGACCTCCTGATCCTCGCCCCCGATTGGACCGTCATCAGCACCGCCGCCTGAACCCCCTCTCAATTCACTGAAGGCATAAATACCTCCGCGGGGTTTGGGGGCGCGCAGCCCCCATTCTTCCTCACGAAAAAGACCTGGCGAAGCCTCCGTTGCTTCACTCCCGGCACCGCCAGCGCAGTTTGCGTTGACCCCGCGCAGGGTCGGGTCTAAGCCCAAAGCAAAGCGAAAGGCCCGATGTGACGATTTACCTGCACAAGACCGACCTGCCCGATGGCCTGACCCTTGGCCCGGTGGTGGCGATCGACACCGAAACCATGGGCCTTGACCCGCGCCGCGACCGGCTTTGCGTCGTGCAACTGTCGTCGGGAGACGGCCACGCCCATCTGGTGCAGATCGCCAAGGGTCAGACCCATGCGCCGAACCTGGAAAAGATGCTGACCGACCCCGCCGTGCTGAAGCTGTTTCACTTCGGCCGGTTCGACATTGCCATGCTGCAACAGGCTTTCGGCGTCCGCACTGCCCCGGTCTGGTGCACCAAGGTCGCCGCCAAGCTGATCCGCACTTTCACCGACCGCCACGGGCTGAAATATCTGCTCAATGAACTGGTGGGAGTCGATGTGTCCAAGGCGCAGCAAACCTCGGATTGGGGGTCCACGACCCTGACCGACGCGCAGAAGGAATACGCCGCCTCGGACGTGCTGTATCTGCACAAGCTGAAGGCCGAACTTCAGGTGATCCTGATCCGCGAAGACCGCCTCGACCTTGCCCAGCGCTGCTTTGACTTCCTGCCGACCCGGTCCGAACTGGACCTCCTCGGCTGGGACGAACCCAATGACATCTTCCACCACTGACCTGCTGGCCACAGAGGCGCTTGAAACGGGCCGCCGCGTCATCCGCCGCGAGGCGGAGGCCCTCGGCGTGCTCGCCGACAGCCTCGGCGAGACCTTCGGTCAGGCCGTCGCGCTGATCATGCAGGCCAAGGGCCGCGTCATCGTCTCGGGCATGGGCAAATCCGGCCACATCGCCCGCAAGATCGCCGCGACCTTCGCCTCCACCGGCACCCCGGCGCAGTTCGTCCACCCGGCCGAGGCGAGCCATGGCGATCTTGGCATGGTGATGCGCGGCGATGTGGTGCTGGTGCTGTCCAACTCGGGCGAGACGTCGGAACTGGCCGACATCGTCGCCCACACCCGCCGCTTCAACATCCCGCTGATCGGCGTCGCTTCCCGCGCAGACTCGACCCTGCTGAAAGCCGCAGATGTGGCTCTATTGCTGCCCAATGTGCCCGAGGCCTGTGACACCGGCATCGTCCCCACCACCTCGACCACGATGGCGCTGGCGCTGGGCGACGCGCTCGCCGTCGCCCTGATGGAACATCGCCAGTTCACCCCCGAGCATTTCGCGGTCTTCCACCCCGGCGGCAAACTTGGCCAGCGCCTGATGTTTGTGCGCGACCTGATGCACACCGACATGCCGCTGGTCCCGCTGCAAACCCCGATGACCGAGGCGCTTCTGGCGATCAGCCGCGCCGGGTTTGGCGTGGTGGGCGTCACCGATGCCAAGGGCGCGCTGGCGGGCATCGTCACCGACGGCGACCTTCGGCGGCACATGGACGGCCTGCTGTCGCATACGGCGGGCGAGGTGATGACCCGCGCCCCCCGCACCGTCGCCCCTGACGCGCTGGCCGAAACCGCCCTTGCCCTGATGCAAGACCGCAAGATCACCTGCCTGTTCGTGGTGGACCCGGCCGGCGCGGGCGATCCCGCCGGCATCCTTCACATCCACGACCTGCTGCGCGCCGGAGTGGCGTGACCATGGCCTGGTGGGGTCGGGGCATTCGGCATTCGACGCTGGTGGCCTGGGCAAAAGTGCTGCTGCCCCTGGCCGCGCTGGCCGTCCTGTCCACGCTGTTCTTCGTCTCGCCGGGCACGACCCCGGTGGATACGATCCCTTATGTCGACAGTGGCCATACCGGCCTTCCCGGCTCGCAAAGGGTCACTGGCGCGACCTTTGCCGGCATGACCCGGGACGGCGCCGCGCTGACGCTGAAAGCCGACGAGGCGACGCCCGGCACCCCCGGCACCGACCTCACCGGGGCCGCCACTGGGCTGACCGGGCTGATCGAGACGCCGGATGGGGTCTTCACCACCATCACCGGCGCCGCGGCCGTGCTGGATCAGCAAACCAGCACCGTGACCCTGTCGGGCGGGGTCAACCTGTCCAACAGCGCCGGCATGGGCATGCAAACCCAGGCTTTGACGATGGCGCTGGACCGCACGCGCCTTGAAAGCCAGGGGGCGGTAACGGCGCAGGCGCCTTTTGGCCAGATCACGGCCGGAAAACTGCTGATGACGCAGGCCCCGGATGGGACGTATATGCTGGATTTCACCGGCAGCGTGCGGCTGCTATATCAACCCGGAACCGCAGGAACCACCAGCCCATGACCCGGACCCTTTCCGCCCATTTCCTGATCGCAGGCCTGACCCTGATCGCGTTGCTGGCGCTGTCTGCCCCGCTGGCGCTGCCGGCGCTGGCCGATACCGGCATCACCTTTGACGGGCTGAAGACCGATCCCGCAGCGCCGATCAACGTCACGGCAGACACGCTGTCGGTCTCGCAGGCCGACAGTCTGGCAACGTTCAGCGGCAATGTCGTGGTCACACAATCGGGGATGGAGCTGCACGCCGCCACGGTGAAGGTGATCTACAACAAGCAAAGCAAGGGCATCGCCGAACTTCGCGCCTCGGGTGGGGTCACGGTCAAGGCGGGAACCAATGCGGCAGCCTCGGACGAGGCGGTCTATGTCGTCGGCACCTCGGGGCTGGTGATGACCGGCCATGTGATCCTGACCATGGAACAGGCCACCATCGCCGGCGAGATGCTGACCATCAACCTGACCACCGGCCTTGGCACCATGACCGGGGGCCGCGTCACCACCACCTTCACCCCGGCCCAGAAGTGATGGCCGACGGAAGCCTTCCGGAGGGCCGCAATCCGGACGACCGCAATCCGGACGACCGCTCTGGCCTGCACGTCCGCTCCCTGCGCAAAAGCTACAAGCGCCGCCCGGTGATCCGCGATGTCTCGCTGGACCTGAACCGAGGCGAGGTCGTGGCCCTGCTCGGCCCCAACGGGTCCGGCAAGACCACCTGCTTTTACGCCATCGCGGGGCTGGTGCAGCCCGAAGGCGGCCAGGTGCTGCTGGACGGGCAGGACGTGACCAGCCAGCCGATGTATCGCCGCGCCCGCATGGGCATCGGCTATCTGCCGCAGGAAATGTCGATCTTCCGGGGTCTGTCGGTCGAAGACAACATCCTCGCCGTGCTGGAAATTCACGTCCCGGACCGCGCCAAACGCCACGCCCGGCTGGATGAACTGCTGTCCGAATTCTCCATCACCCACCTGCGCCGCACCCCGGCCATGGCTCTGTCCGGCGGCGAGCGTCGCCGCGTGGAAATCGCCCGCTGTCTTGCGGCTGAACCGAAATACCTGCTGCTCGACGAACCCTTCGCCGGGGTGGACCCTATCGCCGTGGGCGAAATCCGCCATCTGGTGCACGACCTGAAATCGCGTGGGCTGGGCGTGTTGATCACCGATCACAACGTCCGCGAAACCCTGACCATCGTGGACCGCGCCTATATCCTGCACGACGGCGTGGTCTTGATGAGCGGGACAACCGACGAAGTTGTGCAGGACGACATGGTGCGCCAGGTCTATCTGGGCCAGAATTTCAAAATCTCCTGAAGCGCCGCGTTGCGCGGCCGGCGTGACCAGGTCGCGCGGCTCGCCCGCGAGTCAGTGGCCCGCGACTCAG
>JANLQT010000638.1:0-4873 GCA_031368035.1 Rhodobacterales bacterium
CGGGCGCGGGGACTGCTGGAGACGATGTTTCTGGGTGCCGAAACCATGCGGCAGGCCATCGCGAACCTCGTCCCCGGCGTGACCTTCATGAAGCGCGAAAGATTCTCGACCTTGACCTATACAGGTTCGAAAAAGATAAGCCGGATGCCCGCGCGAAGTGCGATCGTCGGCTTCAGTGTTGAAAATGTCTATGCGATTGCAGAGTTGATCCGCCGCACCAAGGGCGGTTGCGCCGTCGTCATGGGTGCGCTTAGCCCTCGTACCCGTAACGCCCAAGTCGCTTTGTACCAGAACGGTGACGTGGATTACCTCGTCGCGACCGATGCCATCGGCATGGGGCTGAATCTTGATATCAGCCACGTCGCCTTCTCTGCCACCGCCAAGTTCGACGGCCGCCGGATGCGCGGCCTTTACCCGCAGGAACTGGCGCAGATCGCCGGACGCGCCGGTCGCCACACCGAAAACGGCACCTTCGGCGTCACCGGCGAGGCACGCCCCCTCGACGAGGAAACCGTTGCCGCCATCGAGGCCCACCGCTTCACTCCCGTCCGCAAGCTGCAATGGCGCAACCACGATATCGACTTTGGCACCCCCGAACGACTGCTCCGCTCCCTCGAATCCCCCACCGAGAACGAATGGCTGACGCGCGCACGGGACGCCGATGACGTCTTGGCGGTGAAGGCGATGCTGGACCTGCCCGAGGTGCGGGAAAAGGTGGACAGCCCGCGCCGGGTGCAACTGCTGTGGGACGTCTGCCGTATCCCGGACTTCCGCTCTGTCTCGGATACCGAGCACATTACCCTGATCGCCCGGATTTTCGACTTTCTGGTCGGACGCGGTCTTGCCGGGGGCCGGGTGCCGTCAGACTGGCTTAAAACCGCCATAGAGCGCTTGGATAAGCCGGGGGGCGACATTGACACCATCTCCAAACGGCTCGCCTATATCCGGACCTGGACCTATGTGGCGCAGCGCAAAGGTTGGGCCCAAGACGAATCCCATTGGCGCGAGGAAACCCGCGCTGTAGAAGACCGCCTGTCAGATGCGCTTCATGCCGCGCTGACCCAACGATTTGTCGACCGGCGCACGTCAGTGCTTATGCGGCGGTTGAAGCAGAAGGAGACCCTCGTGGCCGAGGTGAATGACACGGGCGAAGTGACGGTTGAGGCTGAGTTCGTCGGCAAGCTGGAAGGATTCCGGTTCCGCCAGGACGCCTCAAGCTCACCAGATGAGGCGCGCACACTCGCGCAGGCGGCAATGTTGGCCTTGAAGCCGGAGTTGTCGCTGCGCGCGGACCGCTTCTATAACGCCCCCGATACCGAGATGGATTTCACCACCCAAGGCGGGTTGATGTGGGGCACCTCGGCGGTAGGCAAGCTGGTCAAGGGCGCCGAAACCCTGCGGCCTGGCGTGGAGCCCTTCGTCGATGAGGAAGCTGGCCCCGAGATCGCCGAAAAGGTCCGCCGCCGCTTGCAGCATTTCATCGACCGCAAGGTCGCGGCGCAGTTTGAACCCCTGGCGGCGATGAGCCGGGATGAGGCGCTGGTGGGTCTGGCGCGCGGGTTCGCGTTCCGCCTGGTGGAAAACCTCGGCGTCATCACCCGTGATTCGGTGGCCAATGAAGTCAAGGAACTGGACCAGCAATCCCGCTCTGCCCTGCGCAAGCATGGCGTCCGCTTCGGTCAGTTCACCGTCTTTCTGCCCGTGCTGCTGAAACCCGCACCCACCCGCCTGCGCCTCGTGCTGTGGTCGCTGTGGACCGGCCTGCAGGACTTCCCCGAAGCCCCGCCGCCCGGCCTTGTCACCATCCCCAACCTGCCCGAAGTGCCGCGCGGCCATTATACGCTGTCCGGCTATCACCCCGCCGGCGCGCGCGCGATCCGCATCGACATGCTGGAACGCCTCGCCGATATCGTCCGCACCAAGGACAGCCGCGTCGGTTTCGAAGCGACGCCGGACATGCTGTCGATCACCGGCATGACGCTGGACCAGTTCGTCGATCTGATGGCCGGCCTTGGCTATCACGGCGAGAAGGGCGAGCGCGCCAAGATGAAGCCCGCCGTGGCCGAAATTGTTGTCGTGCCCGCGCCCGAGGGCGAAGCCAGCCTCAATCCGGTGCCCGAAGAGGTCTCGCTGATCGTCCCGGTGATGGTCCCGGTGATGGTCCCGGTGATCGCCCCGGTGATCGTCCCGGGCGAGATCGAAGAACCCGCCGCCGAAGCGCCTGCCGAGCCCGAGATGGAGGTGTTCTACACCTTCACCTGGGAGCCAAAGCCCCGCGTGCGTCCGCAGCAGCGGCCTGAACGCGGCGAGCCGCGCCCAGATCGGACCGACCGTCCGCGCGGGGGCCGCCCCGAAGGCCAGGGCGACGCCCGCAAGGGTCCGCGCCCGCCCCGTAACGACCGCCCGAAAACCGACGTCCCCGTCGTTGCGCCGGTGGACGGCCAGCCCGTGGCGGCCGAGCCCACACCCGCCCCCGAGCGGACCGAACGCCCGGACCGTGGCCCGCGCCCCGAAGGTGGCAAGCGCAATGACCGGGGGGATCGCGGCGGCAAGCCGAACCACAAGGGCGGCGACAAGAAGCCCTATGACAAGCCCCGCGACCGCAGCGAGGGCACCAAGACCTTCGAGGCGCGGCCCCCGCGCGTGGAAAAACCCATCGACCCGGACAATCCGTTCGCGGTTCTGGCGGCACTCAAATCGAAGCTTTGATTGCCCGGCCCGTCCCGCAATCCTGAGCTTGTCCCGGCGCCCAAGCTGCGCCTGGACAAGTATCTGTTTCAGGCCCGGCTGTTTCGCAGCCGGGACGCGGCGGCCGAGGTGGTCACCGAAGGCCATCTGCGCCTGAACGGCCAACATTGCCTGAAACCCGGCCACGGCGTCTCGCCCGGCGACGTCCTGACCTTCGTTCAGGGCACCCAGGTCAGGGTGATCCGCATTCTGGCGCTGGGCCAAAGGCGCGGGCCTGCGGACGAGGCGCAAAGCCTTTACCTTGACCTTGATGCGCCCGGCGCGCCCGAAGTGACCGGCTCTGCTCTTGAATGATCCCGGTTGGTCGTCTAAGTCAGACGGCGCACTCCCAGGAAAGATGGGTCCCGACATGACCTATGTCGTCACTGACAACTGCATCGCCTGCAAATACACCGACTGCGTCGAGGTGTGTCCGGTGGACTGCTTCTATGAAGGCGAGAACATGCTGGTCATCCATCCGGATGAATGCATCGACTGCGGCGTGTGCGAACCCGAATGCCCCGCCGACGCGATCCGCCCCGATACCGAACCGGACATGGAAAAATGGGTCACGTTCAACCGGAAATATTCGGAAATGTGGCCGGTGATCGTCACCAAGAAAGACATGCTGCCGGACGCCGAAAAGCTGGATGGCGAAAAGGACAAGCTGAACAAGTACTTCTCTGAACTGGCCGGCCCCGGCGGCTGAAGCGGGGCGCCTGACATGCGGCGCCTGACATGCGGCGGCTGAAGCGGGGCGCAAGGGCCGATTCGCACCCCTGCTCCTTTCTCGCGCAGTTCTGCGCGAGAATTGATCAATTCCATACCATTTCGCGCATTCCTGCCGCTTGCATCGGTTGGAATCCATCATAATTTGTGTTATACAATCTTCACAATCCATTCGGTTCCGCAGCCCGACCCCTGTGCAGCTCGCCAAGGGTCGGATTTTTTGACAGCAAGCTCTGCCGGTCCTTCGCGATTAACCCCGCGAACGGCAACTTGTCGTCTCAAACGGGGCCCCTGAAGGAAACTGCCGTATGAACAAGACCAGAAAGCCCGATTTCAGCCCGAACGAGTTCGTCGTCTATCCCGCGCATGGCGTGGGTAAGATCGTCTCGATCGAAGAGCAAGAGATCGCGGGAATTCGCCTCGAACTTTTCGTCATTGCTTTCGAAAAGGACAAGATGACCCTGCGGGTTCCGACCCACAAGGCCACCGATGTCGGCATGCGCGCTTTGTCGGCCCCCGATGTCGTGACCAAGGCGCTGGACACGCTGAAGGGCAAGGCCCGCGTCAAGCGGGCGATGTGGTCGCGCCGCGCGCAGGAATATGAACAGAAGATCAACTCCGGCGATCTGATGGCGATTGCCGAGGTGGTGCGCGACTTGCACCGCGCCGATGACCAGCGCGAGCAAAGCTATTCCGAACGTCAGCTTTACGAAGCCGCACTAGAACGTCTGACCCGCGAAGTCGCTGCCGTGTCCGGCGGGGACGAGGCTGGCGCGCAAAAGCAGGTGAACCAGGTGCTGCTGACCCGCGTCGCGGCGTAAGCAGCCGAAATGACCAGAACGGCGGTCCTTCGGGGCCGCCGTTTTGCATTCTGCGGGCCCGATGGCGCGCCCCAGCGTAATTTTCGAAAATTCCGCGCCAGAACCTTCAAAGGTTCCGGTCCGATTTCTTCGAAGAAATCGCCTCCCCGCCCGGTCAATGGCGTCGCGGCGGGCCATTCAGCGCGATTGGCGCCAAAGCGTCGGATTTTTGATTCCCCCCGGTCGGACTTGCGGCTAAGCCTTCCCTCCAATCGCCCGGAGGCTCTGATGCCCGACCTGACCCTGTCCTTCTTTCGTGACTGCCTGACCCATCTGCCGGTGCCGTCCGCCGCCGCCATCGCGAGGGCCGAGACGCGCAACGCACAGTTGACCAAGCCACCGGGATCGCTGGGCCGATTGGAAACCATCGCGATCTGGCTGGCGGGCTGGCAGGGCACTGACAAGCCCCGCATCACCGCGCCGCAGATTGCGATTTTCGCGGGAAATCATGGGGTTGTGGCCAAAGGCGTTTCGGCCTTTCCGGCCGAGGTGACCGCGCTGATGGTGGCCAATTTCGCGCATGGCGGGGCGGCGATCAATCAGCTTGCCCGCAATGC
>JANLQT010000648.1:0-3872 GCA_031368035.1 Rhodobacterales bacterium
GAAATGGCGTTCGGTCTTGGCGCGGAAGCCGGATTGATCGTGCGCACGCGTTTGATCGACCAACGGCCGGTGCGCATCGCGGCCTGCGACTTGGCCCGCGCTGACGCCATGGCACGGCCGCTGCGCCGGTCCTATGCCGACAGCTTTTTCGGCGCACCCATGCTGCGCGCCCGCAGTGCAACGGTCTGGCAAGCCGCCGCCCAAGCTGATGACGCGACCGGCGATCCAGCGCTCGGCGAATGGCAAGCCTCGCGCCATATGAAAGAATTTGTCGTGCTGGTTCTGGCGAGCCATACCGGCACGCGCGACCATATCGAACTGCATTTCCGGCACCGTCTCACGCCGGACCTTGAAGCGCTCTTGAATCAGATGCTGCCCGACATGTCCCGGGTCTGGTCCAGCCGGCAGACCGGGCTGATCACCCGCACCATCATCAATCACCGTCAGAGCGACCGGCTCGACTTTCACAACACTGCCCCCATGCGCATTCTTGACAGCGGAAACCCGGCCCATCTCAGCCGGGCGGAATTCCGGGTTTGCATGCTGCTCAGCCGGGGTTTGATGGTGCAGGCCATAGTAAAAGAGCTATCGCTGTCCGAAGCCACGATCCGAAGCCATCTTCGCAACATCTACGCCAAAACGGAATGCAGTTCACTGGCTGAGCTGGTCTTCCGGCTCATTGACTACAAACCCGGCTCTGGCCCCGTCGAAATCCGCGTGGCTTGATAGAAAAGGGAGCGGAGATGGAATTCATTCCTCTTGTTCTGCTGGCGCCACTGCTGATTGCAGTTGCCTATTGTGATTTGCGCTTCATGCGCATCCCTAACAAGATGAGTCTGATTGCCATCGCAGTTTTCCTGCTCACCCTGCCATTCTTTCCGCCATCGCATCTCGTGCTGCGACTGGAGGTTGCGGCGTTTGTCTTTGCCATGGGTTTCACCGCCTTCGCCTTCGGAATGATCGGGGGCGGTGATGTAAAATTCCTCACGGCGCTGATGCTTTTCATTCCACCCGTCCAAATGACCATCTTCACGTCCGTCTTCTCGGCCTCAATGTTGACAGGGATTCTAGTCGTCATCCTGATGCGCCGCCTGCCTGCAACGAGTCGTTGGGGTTGGAAGAGCTTCGGCGGCTCGAATAAATTCCCGATGGGCCTTTCCATTGCAATGACCGGATTGGCCGTCCCGCTGGTAGCGTTCGCACTTCGACATTCCGTTTAACCAGAGGCGGTTGAGTTCCATCCAGAAGGGACCCATTTTGGCGCAGAATTTCCAATGAGAATTGAGCGATGTGACCCATCCCCCCAAGCGGCGCGCTGCGGGGGCACTGGAGTGATTGAAGTGGCCCTGGACTTGTAGACGTTTTGCTTGGTAATTTTGGAACCAAGGGGAGGCGTAAGCCCCGGACTCTTTGATCATATCCAGAAGATGACGATGGCCGCGATGGCGGGGACGATTGCGGACATGAAGGTGTGGGCGCAGCGGTCATAGCGGGTGTGGATGCGGTGCCAGCCCTTGAGTTTGCCGAACATGTTCTCGATCTTGTGGCGCTTGCGGTAGAGCACCCTGTCAAAGGGTATCTGGGCTTTCCTGTTTGATTTCGGGGGTATGCAGACGTCGATGCCGCGTTCTGCGAGGGCATCGCGAAACCAGTCGGCATCAAGCCCTTGTCGGCCAGGAGCACCTTTGCCGATGGCAGCGTCGACAGCAGGGCCGCCGCACCGGTGTAATCGCTGACCTGGCCTGCGGTCAGAAACAGGGGGCGTGGCTGTCCCTCACTGTCGCAGACCGCGTGCAGCTTTGAATTCAACCCGTCCTTGGTGCGCCCTATAGACCGGGGAAGAGCCCCCTTTTGAGCAGGCTGGCCGCCGTCCGGTGCGCATTCAGGAGGGTGGCGTCGATCATGACCTCCTCGGTCTCGCCGCCGCCCTTGGCAAGCTCGACGAAGAAGCGCCCGAACACGCTCATCTCGCTCCAGCGGATGAGCCGGTTGTAGATTGTCTTGTGCGGCCCGTAACTTGCCGGCACATCCCGCCATCTGAGACCGTTGCGGTCCACGAAGATGATGCCGCTGATCACCCGCCGGTCATCGACACGCGGCATCCCGTGCGAAAGTGGAAAGAACGGCGAAATCCTCGCCATCTGGGCTTCGGAAAGCAGGATCATATCGGTCATGGCGGCACCCCCTTGGTGCCGCCGGTGAATCAGCGAGTCCCCACGCCCGCAAGCAATTTAGTGGGTCCAGAGCCTTGAGAATGCTCCGGGACACGATCACTGGAGTTTTCCTCTTGCCTTTTCTGGCTGGCGGAAGAGCGGGATCGCGATGAAGGCATCGGAGTTTTCTGACGCTTTTTGATTTCGCGTCCCGCGTAAAACCGCCCTCGCTCTGACATGGCCACGCCTGAAGCTGGACTGCAAGGAATGTAGCAAAACTACACGCCGACCATTTGACCAAAAAAATGTTGCAATGCAACATGGTTTGAGTAACCTCGGAAGCGCAAGCCAACCACGGCCTCAGGACGGGCTGTGTAAAAAAACATAATCAGATGGGAGGAAGAAATGCCGTTTTCCAGATCACGTTATGCGCTTTCCGCCACGGCGCTGTCGGCGGGTTTCCTTGCCTTTGCCGGCAATGGCATGGCCGCCGAACTGACATTCTGGTCCATGTGGAACGAAACCGAACCGCAAGCCGTGGCCTTGGCGACCATCATGCAAAACTATACCGCCGCCAATCCAGCAACCACGTTCAAGGTTGTCTGGAACGGCCGCCAGAACCAGACCAAGCTTCGCGGCGCGCTGCAGGCCGGAACCAAAGTCGATTTCATGGACCAAGATGGTGACCAACTGGTCGGCGGTCTGCAGAAAGAGGGGCTGGCCTTCGATCTCGGCGGCGTCATCGACGCGGACCTGAAGAACGCCCTGCTTCCAGGGACCCTGGACATCTATGCTACTGACGGCAAGTATTTCCAGATCCCGTATATCTACAATACGGTAAACGTCTGGTACAACAAGGACATGATGGCCGAGGCAGGCGCCACGCCGCCAAAGACGTGGGATGACTTGATCGGCATCTGTGCCGCGGTGCAAAAGATCGGCAAGCACGCACTTGTCATCGAAAGCGATGCCGCCGACTACAACCTTTTGTATTTCTCGAGCCTTGTCGAACGCGCCATGGGTGCGAACGCCATTATCGGGTTGATGGACGACAAGACTGGCGCCGGTTGGTCCAATCCCGTTGTTCTTGATGCTGCGAAAAAGGTCCGCCAGTTGTGGGACGCGGGCTGCATTGCCGAGGATGCGCGCGGGTTCCAATGGCCCGCAGGCCAGACGACGGTGGCCCTTGGCGATACGATGGGTGAAATGGTCGGCTCCTGGCTGCCGATCGAATTGCTGGAAACCACCGGCCCTGACTTCCCTTGGGGTGCGTTCAGCTTCCCCGATGTTCCGGGCGGGGTTGGCAAAAGCACCGATCTTCAGGTCGCCCTGATCGGGATGATGGTTCTGAAGGATTCCCCCAACGCCGAGGAAGCCGCCCAGTTCGTGAAATATCTGGTGTCCGAAAACGCCCAGAAAGTCATGGTCGAAAAGGGCGTAGTCGGCGTCACCCGCAAGGGCGTCAAATGGCCGGCGATTCTTGCCGATGGCGAAGTGTCTGCCGCCAATGCGACGGCCCTCTCCAACTTCGGCGGCGGCCTTGCCCTCTATTATCCCGACTTCCAGTCCAACACCTTCAAGCCGGAATACAACAAGCTGTTCCTTGGCCAGTCCACGCCGGAAGAGTTCGTGGCAACGATGGTCGCGGCAACGGCGGAATACTGGAAATCGCACTGACCGACGCGATCTGATCGCTCAGCCTATCGCGGAAGGCGCAAC
>JANLQT010000434.1:0-3081 GCA_031368035.1 Rhodobacterales bacterium
GTTCGAGTTCACGGCAATGACCGGGATGCCTTGGGACTTGAGCGCTTTGACCGAAGCCGTCAGGCCGATCGGGTCGTTGGGGTTCACCACGACGACATTCACACCGCGCGTAACCAGCGTTTGGATGTCTTCGTTCTGCCGCGTCGTGTCGCCGTTGGCGTCCAGCACGATCAGTTCGGCACCGACCGCGTCGGCCTTCGCTTGGGCACCCGCGACCATAGTCTTCCACCAATCGCTGCCGCTGATGCCGCGCTGGCTCCAGCCGATCACCAACTTGTCATCAGCCAGTGCCATGCCAGCCACCCCGATCAGGGTGGCGGTGGTCAGGGCGAGGCGTGAGAGTACCTTCAGATATCGCATTTTTGTCGTCCTCCTCCATAAAACGGTTGATGTAATTGCCGCCGCCCATGTTCCCCGCGGGCGGCGGCCGTAGCCATTCAGACCTTGCTGGGCGGCGTCAGTACGCCGCGCCGGACGAGTTCCTGGATATTGGCAGCGCGCGTCGCCTCCTCGCGGGCGAGCCAGCCCTCGGTCGGCGGGGCGTCGAGGTACTGGTTCTTCGGATAGATCGGCCGGTCGTAGATGGCGCGGTATTGCTCGGTCCGAAGGTCCTTGAACTGGTTGAACAAGCCGTTCGCGATACGCGACCGCCGCAGGGCCTCGATGTCGATGACCGTGGTCACAAAGCTGTCGCCCGACGTCCAGCCCGTCTGCTGGGCGACGATGTGGCCCATGTTGTTGACGATCATCGACCGACCGCCAAACAGGTCCTGGATGCTGCCGTCGGGGCGAATTTCCGGCCCCAGGTTGGGGGCGACAACGTAGACGTGGTTGAAGACCGCATGAGCGCGGTTCTGCAGTTCCCACATGCCGTTCATCACCGCCGGTTCGATCAGCGTCGGGCGGAGAATGATCTCGGCGCCGTTCATGGCTAGGCCGCGGGCCACCTCGGGGTAGACGCCCTCGTGGCAGATGCAGATGCCGATGTTGCCGATTTCGGTGCGGGCGACGGGGAAGATGGCCTCCATTACGTCGCCATTGCCCTTTTTCGCCACCCATTCGTCCCAATAGTCATGCGGGTTGGAATTGCCGAGCATGCCGCCTTCGTAGGCGTCGCTTGTGGCCTTGCAACGCTTGTGGATCACCTTCCCTTCGGGGCTGATGACGAAGGCGACGTTGAAGTAGCGATCCGGGAAATCCTCGTCCGCGACCATGTAAAGCTCGGCCGCGATATAGGTGTTGAGCTGTTGCGCCTTCTGGCCGAGCAGATCGGTTTCGGGGCCAGGAATGGTGACCGCGAACTTGCGTTCGGTTTCGCGATGCCCCGGGCGATTTGCGATCATCCCCTGGATTGCCATTTCGGGGATCACCACCAGTTTCACGGGCGCGCCCTGCCAAGCGGAAACCATGCACGCGGTGTCCATGAATTCGCAGATGCGTTTGACGTTAGCGATCGTGTCGCCAGCGTTCTGCACATTGATCGTACGTGGCGACAGCGCCACCACTGCATACGGATCGATCACGCCAGCGTCCTCCCTCTAGGTCATATGAGAAGATGTTAACGTACTCATTCATTTATAGCAATGAGCAAGATTCTCGCTAAGACAAAATGGAGAGAGCGAACAATATTAATATTTCGTGTTTAATATCAGTATGATAGAGAGACTGTGTTTGATTGCATCGCCTGACAACGATTTGATGTGATCGTTCACATTTCCTGATGGAGGCAGTCTGCCCGAATCGACGCTCTGACCGGCAGACCTCTTCCGGGCCACCACAGCATCAAGCTCCATCCAAAGCTATTGGATTGCTCCCCATCGTTTGACGCCTAGGTTTAGGACCCATTGGACTTGCTCCATCTGCAGGATTCAGCCTCCGCAAGGAGACCGATCAATGGGCAACCTCTTCTGGCTGACGGACGCGCAGATGGCGCGTCTAGAACCGTTCTTTCCCGCGAGCCATGGCAAGCCGCGCGTCGATGACAAGCGGGTTCTGAGCGGCATTGTCTTCATCAATCGCAATGGGTTGCGGTGGCGTGATGCACCCATCCATCCGTTTTGGCGCGGTCGGCGTCCTGCCGGACTACTAACGTGTTGGATTCCTAAGCGGTTTGGGTCGATTTGTTGTAACCTTCCGGTCTGACCGCTCTGCCGCGGGCTGAGAGTGCCGGTTAGTGTCCACCAATGATAGTGGACACTATGGTGGTTGATGGCGCGGCGGACGAGACGGCTTTGGACGGATGAGGAGAAGCGGTCGATCTGTCTGCAGACGACTGCGCCCGGCGTGTCCGTTGCGCAGGTGGCGCTTCGCTATACGGTGAACGCGAACCTGATCTTCAAATGGCTGCGCGACCCCAAGTATTGGCCCAGGCCCGGAACGGGATCAGAGGAAGCAGGTTTGCGCTTTCTGCCGGTGGAAATCGTCGCGGAGGTGAGGGTGCCTGCTGCAGCGCCTGTCGCCGACAGCTGCATCGAGATCGACCTGACCGGCGGGCACCGGATGCGGATCAGCGGGAACTATGATCCCGAGGTCTTGGCGCGGCTGATCCGGGGGCTGACGGTTTGATCCCGGTTCCGGCCAACACGCGGGTCTGGCTGGCGGACGGGGTGAAGGACATGCGAAAGGGCTTTGCGGCGCTGGCGGCTCAGGCTGAAGCGGTGCCGAAGCAGGATCTGTTTGCGGGGCATCTGTTCGTGTTCCGGGGCCGCCGGGGTGACCTGGTCAAGGTCATCTGGTGGGACGGCCAGGGGGCTTGCATGTTCATGAAGCGGCTGGAGAAGGGGCGGTTCGTCTGGCCCTCCGCAAAGGAGGGGAAGGTGGCCCTGACGCCTGCGCAACTGGCGATGCTCTTGGAGGGGATCGACTGGCGGGCGCCGCGGCGAACGTGGCGGCCCTTGGCACTGGGATAATCTACGGAGCATGCAATCAATGATTCCCACAAGGAATACAGTGGGATAAACTTGCTGCATGCTGGATCAGACCCTGACCTTGCCGGAAGACCCCGAGGAGCTGCGCAGCTTCACCGCGCGGCTTCTGGCCGAGGTCAAGGCGCAGGCGATCCTGATCGAGAAGCTGCGGCAC
>JANLQT010000716.1:0-13002 GCA_031368035.1 Rhodobacterales bacterium
TGGGCAAAAGCGGTTCAATCGCTTTCCAAGCCCGGTCAGAAAGCCAAAATCCCGCCGACATAACCCACCTCCCTGACAATTGACGGCAGTGAATCAAATGAAAAACATAAGATCAATATGTTGATTGGGTTTGGAGCCTAGTGCGAGAGGGCCTGCACGGCAGTCCTGGCCTTGACATAGCGGGCGTGGCCGGCGTCGAAGGCATCTTTCAAGGCCGGAACGGGGCGGATTTCTCGCGCAATGGGGGGCATCGTGGCGATCTCGGCCCCGGCGCCGGTGGCGGCCATCATGCCAAGGCGGGCGGCACCGAGCGCGCCGCCGAAATCGCCGGCGGCGGGGACCAGGACGGTGCAATCAAGAGCCGTGGCAATCGCCTGCAGCCAGTAGTCCGAGCGCGAACCGCCGCCGACGGCGAGCAGGGTTTCGAGTTTGGTGCCGGTGGCCGCCAGCGCGTCGCGGCTGTCGCGGAAGGCGAAGGTGACGCCCTCCAGCACGGCGCGGGTGCCGGCCTGGCGGTCGGTGGCATGTTCAAGGCCAAGGAACGCGCCGCGGATGGCGGCATCGTTCAGCGGCGTGCGCTCGCCGCCGAGATAGGGCAGGAACAGGGTCTTGCCGGGGGCTTTGAGGGGGGTGAGTTCCCCGGTCAGGGCTGCGGCGGATTGGCCGACGAGGCCCGCATACCAGTTCAGCGCGTCGGTGGCAGCCAGGATCACCCCCATCTGGTGCCAGGTGTTCGGCAGCGCGTGGCAGAAGGTGTGCACCGCCGTTTCCGGGGCGGGCTGATAGCCGTCATTGGCGGCGAACAGCACGCCCGACGTGCCAAGGCTAACGAAGGCCTGCCCGGCCTTAACCACGCCCACCCCCACGCCCGAAGCGGCATTGTCGCCGCCGCCGCCCGCGATCACCACGCCCTTTGGCAGGCCCCAGCGCGCGGCCAGATCGGCGCGCAAGGTGCCCGAGACGGCGGAGCCTTCGACCAGCCGGGGCATCTGGGGCCGGCTTAGGCCGGTGGCGTTGAGCAGGTCATCCGACCAATCCCGCGCGCCGGTGTCGAACCACGCCGTCCCCGCCGCATCCGACATCTCGGCGACATGATCGCCGGTCAGCCACAGGCGCAGATAATCCTTGGGCAACAAGACCTTGGCGACCTTGTCCCAGATCGCGGTTTCGTGCCCCCGCACCCAGACCAGTTTCGGCGCGGTAAAGCCCGGGAACACGATGTTGCCCGTCACGCGGCGAAACTGCGGGTCGCGGTCCAGCGCGGCCGCTTCGGCAAAACTGCGGGTGTCATTCCACAGGATGCAGGGCCGCAGCACCTTGTCCGCCTTGTCCAGAAGCGTCGCCCCATGCATGTGGCCCGACAGGCCGATCCCTTGCACCTTCGACAACCCGTGCTTGGCCAACTGGCCCATCGCCGCCTCTGCGCTGAGGATCCAACTCGCCGGATCCTGCTCGCTCCAGCCTTCCGCCGGCCGCTCGACGGTCAGCGGCGCGGTTGCCTCGGCCACCACCTTTTGCGCATCGTCGATGAGAATGGCCTTGAGACCCGAAGTCCCCAAATCAAGCCCGATGAACATGGCAGCATTCCTCCCCCAAGTCGGGGCATACTGACGACGCCGGGCGGCGAGGTCAATTTGCGGCACGGGGGGCGGCAGACTATTTTCAGGGCATGAAAGAAATGAGCTGAGAGAGGGGATGGTACCGCCTACCCGATTTGAACGGGTGACCCCTAGATCCACAATCTAGTGCTCTAACCAACTGAGCTAAGGCGGCACGCACGCCCGGACCCGAGGGGCCTTGGACAGCGGCGATTTAGGCCACTCTGGCCAAAGGGTCAACCCGGAAACGCCTTAGCGGCGGCCCAGCCCCTGCGTGATGGCCACCACGATGGCGATACCGATCAGCGCTTGCGGCGTCACGGCGGCAACCAACGCGCCGATATTGTCGATCACGCCCAAAACGAAGGGGCCCGAACCCGCCCCCAGCAGCAGATAGATCAGCACGATCAGGCCGATGAACAGGCCCCCCGCTTCCACGACACGCCACAGAACGGCGCGCAGAGTGTGCAGGGAGGCGATCACCCCGGAGGAGGACCGGGCGGCGGACGGGGCTGGTTCTGCCAGGGACGGGTCGGTCATGGCATCACTTGTTCTGCACGAGCCACAGCACGACGCCGAGCGAGATCAGCCCGGCCAGCCCGGCCGAGCCGAGCGACTTGACAAGGTTGGTGATGTTTTCAACGACATTGCCCAGGAAGGTCATGTTGGTCGGGCCGACAAGAAGGCTGGCGACGATGGCCAGCGAAAGAAGTGCGACGCCGATTTCGGTCAGCGAACGCACCCAGGATTTTGCTTGGTCGAACATTTGCGGTTCCCTTCTGCTCTTTAGGGTTTTTGCGTGCCCTGATGTTCAGCACGTGCCTGCCATTTGATCGGCAAATTTCCGCCTAGTCAAGAAAAAACTGGGGATAAGTCATTTCACCACCTTAACTTACTGAACTTCCTCAGATACGTGGTCCGCCTTTTTCGATTCGCGACGTCCGCGCTTGACAGCGCGCGCGCCCGGAGTCACTGGACCCAAGGACAAAACCAAGGGGCCTGGCATGGGGATCAACAAGCAAAGCGACATCGCCGCGAACCTGCAGATCGGGCCGACCGATGCGGGCATGGTGCGGATTTTTGTCGAGGCGGAAGGCGGCATCGAGCTGCCACTGGATTTCGACCCCGAAGAGGCCGAAGACATCGCCGAGGAACTGCGCGCCGCTGCCGAAGCCGCCCGCGCCATCGGCACCAAACCGAAAAAGCGCTAGCCGCCCCTCGCTTGCTTTCTGGCGCTTCACGCCGGGCGCCCCGCGAGGAAAGCCGTCAGGCTTGACGCGCGCGCCCGATGGGCTCCCTACATCGCCAGCGCCGGGTCGCGCAGGCTTTGCAGCCGCAGCGCCGCCGCCCGGGCAAAGCTGTGCACCAGCGCCTTGCGCCGCGCGCCGGCCAGCGGCGCTTCCGGCCCCATCCGCAGGATCTCGCCGTCATAGGCATCGGCGAGGATCAGTCCGGTGCCCTCGGGCAGGGCATGGGTCGGAAACTCGGCATCCACCGCCCAGAAGAACCGGTCGCAATAGTCCAGATAGCCCTGCCATTTCCGGTCGCTGCGGTAATCGGCCATGCCGGACTTGCACTCGATCACCCAGACCTCGCCCTTCGGCCCCAGCGCCATCAGATCGACGCGCAGACCGGTGGCCAAAGTGAACTCCTCCACGCAGGCGAAATCCAGCGCCCGGAGCGCCCGCGCCACCCCGCGCGCCAGTCTTTGGCCCCGCAGGCCGGGCAGGGCTTCCGGTAGGACTTCCGGAAGGAGGACAAAATCGGGCGGAGCAAGATCGGACATAGGCGGCCCCCGTTGCACGACGGCAAATATGAACTAAAGGTGAACATCGCGCAAGCGGTTGCCGAGATTGGGATAAACCTGCGTGAGTGCACTCTGCCAGCGTCCCGGCGCAAGATCGCGGCCCTGCCATGGAACAGCGCCCTTGCGGTGGGGGGCTTGCGGGCCTATCTGTAAAGACGGCGGGTGCTGCTCTTCTCGTGCGAGGCTACCTTTTCCAGTGGCCGATAAGCACGCGAACGGGGGCTGGCTCTGGCAGGACCCTGGTCCTGCTACCTGGCGCCCACCTGAGACCTCTGGCTCTCGGGAAAAACCCAGTCTCCACGGTCGCTGCGGGCCCGCCACCCTTTCCAACAAAGCGCCCGGGCCAAGCAGGTCACAAGGGCCAGACAAGTCACATGGGCCAGACAAGTCACCAGGGCCAGACTCTCATCTCGGGCCAAACAAAAAGGCCCCACCATAGGCGGGACCCTCGGGTCTTGCTGCGGATCGGCTGAAGGGTCAGCGAATCTTGCGGGTCATCCGGGTTTCGCGCTGCACGCGCACCGGAACAGGGATCAGCACCGGCGTGGGGCCAGCGGCCAAAACCATCACCGCAAGGGCAATCCGTTTGGCAATCGTCACTAGGAAAAACTTGCTGAGTCGCGGCATGTCACACTCCCGTTGTATTCCAAGACTAACATTCTTCCCGATGCTGCAAAGCGGCAAATGCACAAGAAGGCTAAAATCCGCCGGGAATCGCCTCATGTGCCATGTGATCCAGCACGGCATTGACGAATTTCGGCTCTTTTCCATCGGGGAAGAACGCCTTGGCCACGTCCACATATTCGGTGATGACGACTTTCGGCGGCGTGACCGCGGCCCCCAGCAGTTCCGCCCCGCCGGCGCGGAACAGCGCCCGGATCACCGGATCAATCCGGTCGATCGGCCATTTGGCCACCAGCGCCCGGTCGGTCATCTGGTCGATGCGCGCTTGCAGGTTCACCGCCTGATCCACCAAGGCGCGGAACAGCGTCACATCGCCCTCGGCAAATTCGCCCTCGTCATAGGTCGCACCGAACCGGTGCGTTTCAAACTCGCGCGTCACGGCTTCCACCGTCTGGCCCGAGGCTTCCATCTGGAACAGGGCTTGCACCGCATACAGCCGCGCCGCCGATTTCATCTGCTTTTTCTCGGCCGATTTTGCCGTTTTTTCTGCCGGGGTCATGCGCGAAACCCGATCCCCTTGGTGCGGTTCTTCCAGCCGTCCGCCAGCGCGATCAGCCCCAGAACCGAGGCCGCAGCCGCGCCGCCCGCATCCGCGCTCTTGGGGTCAGCCGCCACCAGCGCCGCCTCGGCACTGTCGGCCAGCACCAGACCGTTGCCGTTCAGCCCGCCGCCCATGCCAAGGCCGGTCAACGCGCGGCTGACATCCGCCCACAGATGCGGCGCGCCGATCACCGCGCCCAGGCTGACATAGCCGTCGAAATCCTGCATCGCTTCGGCCAAAGCCAGCGCCTGCGGCAGATCCATCACCCGCGCCAGCGCGATCTCTTCGACCTCGGCCCCCGCCGCCGCCAGCCGCGCCCTGGCGCCCGCCACCAGGGCCGCGTTCACCGCCGCTTCTGCCCCGGCCACCGCCAGCAGGATCTTCAGCGTCTTGCCCGGTTTTCCGCCTTGGTTTGCATCATCCAGCATGTCATCATCCTTTGCCCAGCCCTTAACGCCTTCGGGGTGCGATGGCCAGAGCGTGTCCGGCCTCAGGCGAAGTAGCGCTCTGCCGGCAAATAGGCCGCCAGCCGCCCCGCTATCGCCCAGTCGCCCTCCAGCGCCATGTCCCCCACCAGGATCACCCGGTCCCAGCGCGCGCGCGCCGCCGTCCAGCAATGCCGCCGCCACGCCTCGCCCGGTTCAACCGAGGGGCAGCCATTGTGACCGATCAATGCCATAAGCACCTCCACCATGCGCCCTGATGCTGCGGCAAACCCCGGCCCCAAGCAAGTCCCGACCCAAACGTCCCGGCCCCAAGCAAACCCCGGCCCCGCCGCAAATATGCCGAACTGGCCCCGCATCAATGTTTGGGGCATCAAGGCTTTGGTGATGTTTGGACTTTACCATTGGTCCCGGCACTGGTCCCATAGGGAAATGCGCGTGACACACCTGCCCGCTTCGGACGACGACGCCTCGGCCCTGGACAAGCGATTCCTTGTGCTGCAAGGGCCGCATGGGCCGTTTTTCTACCGCCTTGGCCTGATGCTGCAAGCCTCGGGCGCCTCGGTCTGGCGTGTTGGCTTCAACCGCGGCGACCGCGCCTTCTGGCCCGGCAAGGACAATTACATCCCGTTTCGCGGCCGGCCTCAGGATTGGCCCGCAGCCCTGGACACGCTGCTGGAAGCCCACCTGATCACCGACATCGTGCTTTACGGCGACACGCGCCCGATCCACGCCGCCGCCATCACCGCAGCCAGGACGCGCGGCCTGACTGTGCATGTGTTCGAGGAAGGCTACCTGCGCCCGCATTGGGTCACTTATGAACGCGGCGGCTCGAACGGCCATTCCCGGCTGATGCAGATGACGCTGGCCCAGATGCAGGACGCCCTTGCCCGCACCGATATCGACCTGCCCGACGCGCCCGCCCGGTGGGGCGACATGCGCCAACACATGTTCTGGGGCGCGCTGTATCATTGGTTCGTGCTGATCGGTTTTTGGGACTATCCGGGCTTCCGGCCGCACCGCGCGCTGACCGTTGGGCAGGAATTCATGCTGTATCTTCGCCGCCTTGCTCTGCTGCCCTATCACCGGGCCGAACGGTTTGCCGCGACCCAGCGCATCAAGCACGGCGGCTTTCCCTATCACCTTGTCCTTCTGCAACTGGAACATGACGCCAGCTTCCAGATGCATTCCCCCTTCCGCACCATGTCCGAATTTACCCAAGTCGTGCTGGAAGGCTTCGCCAAAGGCGCGCCGCTGCACCACCACATCGTCTTCAAGGCCCACCCGCTGGAGGATGGCCGCGTCCCGGTGCAAAGCGAGATCAGGCGCATCGCCAAGTCGCTCGGCGTCTGGGACCGGGTGCATTTCGTGCGCGGCGGCAAGCTGGCGCAGCTGCTGAACCACGCCCGCACCGCCGTCACCGTGAACTCCACCGCCGCCCAGCAGGTGCTGTGGCGCGGCCTGCCGCTGAAGGCGTTCGGCGCCGCCGTCTATGCCAAGCCCGAGTTTGTCTCGGCCCAGACCCTGCCCGACTTCTTCAGCAAACCGACCCGGCCCGACACCCGCGCCTATCGCGACTATCGCCACTATCTCTTGGAAACCAGCCAGGTTCCGGGCGGCTTTTACGCGCGCCGCGGCCGGCGAGAGCTGCTGCGTCAGGTCGTCGACATGATGCTGCAAGCTGAAGACCCCTATGACGCGCTGACAGCGGGAAACGCGGCACCACGGCAACAGTTGCGCGTCGTCAGCTGACGCCTTGGCCCCAAGAGTTTGAAATTTCCCAAACTGCGGTTACACTTGCAGGCAAAAGTTGAGGCAAACTCCGTTTAAGGGGCCCGAGCAGTGAAACCAATCTTTGCCAAGGGGGCGCAGGCCCTGACCTTGGCCGTCATGGTGGCATCCCTTGCCGCCTGCGGTCTGCCGCGATCCGGCCCCAACAAGTCCGAGATCTACTCGGGCTCTGTGCTGGAAAACGGCGACGCCTTTGTCGTCTCGGTGAATCCCGTGGTCACCCGCGCCACCTCGGTGACGCCGTCACTTGGCTTCGGTCCGGAATTTTCCAATGCCGGCCTCATGGGGTCCGATATCATCGCGCCCGGCGATACGCTGGCGCTGACGATCTACGAAAACGTCAAGGACGACCCGCTCTTGGGCAACACCGGCCAGCGCGTCTCGCAGCTTCAGCAAATTCAGGTCGATGGCCAGGGGTTCATATTCATCCCCTATGCCGGCCGCGTGAAAGCCTCCGGCCAGACGCCCGAGGGCCTGCGCGATCTGATCACCCGCAAGCTTGACCCGCAGACCCCCGACCCGCAGGTTGTGGTGGACCGGGTGGCGGGCGACGGCTCGACCGTGACCGTGTCGGGCGCCGTTGCCGCGCAAGGCAACTTCCCGATCACCCGGCCGACCCGCACCCTGACCACGATGCTGGCCAAAGCGGGCGGTGTTGCGATCCCGGTCGATACCGCCATTGTCCGCGTCTCGCGCGGGGGACATACCGGGCAGGTCTGGCTGGCCGATCTGTACGCCAACCCCAATCTCGACATCGCGCTGCGGCCCGGCGATGACATCAACGTCACCCGCGACACCCGCAGCTTTGTCTCGATGGGCGCCACCGGCCAGCAAAGCCGCGTGCCCTTCGACACCCAGACCATTTCCGCGATCGAGGCTTTGGCGATCGTCGGCGGCCTGAACACCAATGTCGCCGATCCGACCGGGGTATTCGTGTTCCGCAACGAACCGGCGGCCATCGCCAACGCGGTCTTGGGCCGCACCGATCTGGTGGGCGACCAGCGCATGATCTACGTCCTGAACCTGACAGAGCCGAACGGCGTGTTCGAGGCGCGGGATTTCCTGATCCGTTCCGGCGACACCGTCTATGTCACCGAAGCGCCGTTCGTGTCCTGGATGAAGACGCTGGGCGCGATCACCGGCGCCGCCGCCGGGGCCCAGACGCTGTCCACGTCGGCCACCAACCTCGCCGGTCTATGACCCCTTGGTTCCCGATGGCCATATCCTGACCGCCGCCGGGGAGGAAATTCCCCGGCGGCTGTTCTTTTACAACGCCGGGTTCCTGCGCCAACCCAGCCTGCGCCGGATGCTGGCGCTGGCGGGCATCTCGCTGCATCTGGGTCGGCCGGGACCGCAGGACGGCGTGGTGGTCTGGGGCCGCTCGCCCCATGCGGGCCGGGGCGAGCGGGCGGCCGCGAAATACGTCGTGCCCCTGATCCGGCTGGAGGATGCCTTCCTGCGGTCCCTGCGCCCGGGCCGGATGGGCGATTCCGGCCTTGGCCTGCTGATCGACGGCACTGGCGTGCATTTCGACAGCAGCGCACCCTCCGCGCTGGAGCGGATTCTGGCCAGCGTACCCTTGGACGATTCGAACCTGTTGACTCGTGCGAGGGATGGAATAGCCCGCCTTCGCCACCTGGACTTGTCAAAATACAACATCCACCCGGTTCCCGGCCCGCTGCCCGATCCCGGCTATGTTCTGGTGGTTGACCAGACCCGCAGCGATGCCTCGATCCGCTTTGGCGGTGCCAGTGAAACGACGTTCCGCGAGATGCTGGTGCTGGCGCAGGAAGAAAACCCCGGAAAACGCGTGGTCATCAAGTCCCATCCCGAAACGCAACTCGGCCTGCGCCCCGGCCATTACGCGCCCTCGGGCGCCCAGGGCCGCGTCACCCTTCTGACCGATGCCGTCTCGCCTTACGCGCTTCTGGAAGGCGCCATCGCGGTCTATACCGTCGCCTCGCAACTGGGGTTCGAGGCGATCCTGACCGGCCACCGCCCGGTCGTGCTGGGCCAGCCCTTCTACGCCGGCTGGGGACTGACCGACGACCGCAGCCCGATTGCCCGCCGCCGCCGCGCCCTGACCAAGCCGCAGCTTTTCGCCGGGGCGATGATCCTGGCACCGACCTGGGTGGACCCGTGCCGGGACCGCCTGTGCAGCTTTGAAGAGGCCGTGGACCAGCTTGAAGCCGAGGTCCGCGCCTTCCGAGACGACCGCATGGGCCATGTCGCCATCGGCATGCGCCTGTGGAAACGCCCACGTCTGCAAGCGGTATTCGGCCGCGAGGTTCCGCTGGTGTTTCGCAACGATCCCCAAGCCGCCGCAAAGCTGGCGAAGAAATCCGGGAAAACCCTGCTCGCCTGGGGCACCGCCGCCCCCGATCTGCCCCATGTCCTGCGCGTCGAAGACGGCTTCCTGCGCTCGCGCGGGCTTGGTGCGGAACTCGTGCCCCCGCTCAGTCTCGTCCTCGATGATCTTGGGCTTTACTATGACCCTGCCCGGGAAAGCCGCCTTGAACGCCTGATTCTGTCGCCAATGCCCCCCGGCGGCGCCGCGCGCGCCGAGGCGCTGCGGCACAAGCTGATCGCGGCGCAGGTGTCGAAATACAACCTCACAGCCCGGTCAACCGAAAACGACGGACCCTCACCGGAACAATCCCAAGCGAAAGATCCGTCCCCGTTGCGCCTTCTTGTCGCCGGGCAGGTCGAAGACGACGCCTCGATCCTTTTGGGCGGCGGTGACATCCGCACCAACCTCGCCCTGCTGCAAGCCGCCCGCGCCGCGCATCCGGCCGCGGTGATCGTCTACAAACCGCATCCCGACGTCGAAGCTGGCCTGCGCCCCGGCAAGATCACGCCCGAAGCGCTGCAAGGCCTGGCTGATTTCGTCGCACAAAACGCCGACCCCATCGCGCTGATTGCCAATGCAGACCACATCTGGACCATGACCTCGCTTCTGGGGTTCGAGGCGCTGATCCGCGGAAAACCTGTCACCACACTCGGCGCGCCCTTTTATGCCGGCTGGGGTCTTACCCGCGATCTTGGCCCGGTGCCGATGCGCCGTCACCACGCGCCCGACGGCCATCCGCTGCCGCGCCCCGGCCTGACCCAACTGATCCATGCCGCGCTGATCGCCTATCCGCGCTATTACGATCCCATCAGCCGCCGCCCCTGCCCGCCCGAAGTGGTGCTGGACCGGCTTTCGCGCGGGCATATCCCCCATCCGGGGCCCCTGCTGCGCGGCCTGTCCAAGCTGCAGGGGCTGCTGGCCAGTCAAGCCTGGCTTTGGCGGTGATCAAGGCAGCATGGGCTCCTCCCCCATCCTACGGTGCCGTAGGATGGGGGAGGAGCCCATCTTACTTTCAGCTCAATAAATATACCGGATCTGTTCCGTCCAGAACCGCTCGATCCGCTTCAGCGAGGAATTCACCGTCTCGATGTCGTCCAGCCCGATGACGGCCCGCCGCGCGATCACTTCGGAATGCCGCGCGAACAATTCGTGCATCTGCCCGCGCACCTTGCGGCCCTTCTCGGTCAACCTCACCCGCACCGATCGGCGGTCAATCTCGCTGCGCTGGTGGTGCATGTAGCCCAGTTCCACCAGCTTCTTCAGATTGTAGCTGACGTTCGAGCCCTGGTAATAGCCGCGGCTTTTCAGCTCTCCGGCGGTCACCTCGTTTTCGGCGACGTTGAACAGAAGAAGTGCCTGCACCGGGTTGATTTCCAGAATTCCAAGCCGTTCGAAATCGTCCTTGATTACGTCCAGCAGCAAACGGTGCATGCGTTCCAGCATGGCAAGACTGTCGAGATAGCTGGCCAGAAAGGTTTTCTGCGATCCGTCCAGTAGCGGGGATTGAAGGGTCATGCTGATGTCTCCGGGTCCGTGTGTCGGGGACAGAATCAGCACAAATAGCAAACATAACGTAAACTCGGCACCAATTTACCGTAATTTCAGCCCCGAAGCCGGGTCTTGGCGTAAAGCGCGACGCGGTCCATCAACGCTTGCAGCCCGGCCGGAGCCGGTTTCTGCCCCAGCACCATCGGCAAGAGATCCTGATCGTTCTCTTCCAGCAGCTGGTCGTACAGCACCAGATCAGCCTCGCCCAGCCCCGCCAGATGCGCCTCGGCAAACGGGCCCAGCACCAGATCCATCTCTTTGGTGCCGCGCCGCCACGACCGCATCCGCAGCCGTTTCAACCGATCGTCCCGCTGTTCCAACATCCCACCTGCCGTCTTGAACATGACCGCCCACCGGCCTATGACGGCCCCGTTTACCAGCCCCCCGCTTATCAGACCGTCAAGAGGCCCGCCATGTCCTTCCTGTCCGAGACCCTCGCCCGCGTGAAACCCTCGCCCACCATCGCCGTCACCACCAAGGCGGCAGAGTTGAAGGCCCAGGGGCGCGACGTGATCGGACTTGGCGCCGGTGAGCCGGATTTCGACACACCGCAGAACATCAAGGACGCCGCCAAGCGCGCCATTGACGAAGGCCGCACGAAATACACCGCCGTTGATGGCATCCCCGAGCTGAAGAAGGCGATCTGCGCCAAGTTCCTGCGCGAGAACGGGCTGATCTACACGCCGGCCCAGATCAGTGTCGGCACCGGCGGCAAGCAGATCCTGTACAACGCGCTGATGGCGACCTGCAATCCGGGCGACGAGGTCATCATTCCCGCGCCCTATTGGGTCTCCTATCCCGACATGGTGCTGCTGGCGGGCGGCACCCCGGTTCCGGTGGTCGCCACCATCGCCCATGATTTCAAGCTGACCCCGGCCCAGCTTGAGGCCGCGATCACGCCGAAAACCAAGTGGTTCATCTTCAACTCGCCGTCCAACCCGACCGGCGCGGGCTACACGCGGGCGGAGCTGCGGGCGCTGTGCGATGTCCTGCTGCGCCACCCGCAGGTCTGGATCATGTCCGACGACATGTATGAACACCTGGTGTTCGACGATTTCGTCTTCACCACCCCCGCGCAGGTGGAACCCAAGCTTTACGACCGCACCCTCACCTGCAACGGCGTCTCCAAAAGTTACGCCATGACCGGCTGGCGCATCGGCTATGCCGGTGGCCCCGCGCATCTGATCAAGGCCATGGGCACCATCCAGAGCCAATCCACCTCCAACCCCTCGTCCGTGTCGCAATACGCGGCGTTGGAGGCGCTGAACGGCCCGCAGGACTTCCTTGCCCCCAACCGCAAGCTGTTCCAGACCCGTCGCGATCTGGTGGTGTCCATGCTGAACCAGGCCAAGGGCGTCACCTGCCCCCGCCCCGAAGGCGCGTTCTACGTCTATCCCGACATTTCGGGCTGCATCGGCAAGACCTCGGCCGGCGGCGCCCATATCACCGACGACGAAGCCTTCGCCACCGCCCTCTTGGAGGAAACCGGCGTCGCCGTGGTGTTCGGCGCGGCCTTCGGGCTTTCGCCAAACTTCCGCGTCAGCTACGCTACCTCGGAAGCCGTGCTGGAAGAGGCGTGCCGCCGCATCCAGACCTTCTGCGCGGCGTTGAAGTAGGAGAGGCGATGGCGGGCGATCTTCCCGACTACTACTTCCGCATCCGCGACAACGGCGCGGTGGTGTTCAAGGTGGACACCGAAAACCGCAACCGCCGGATCGAACTGGTGGAACTGGCGACCGTCAACCTCAAGAACGGCACTGTCAAACCGCATGGCGAGGCGGCGCTGTCGCCCGCTGATCTGGCCGCCATCAAGGACTGGATCGCCCGCCGCACAACCCTGCTGGCGGCGCGCGACATCGACGACATCCTACGCGCGGTGGATCATCTGAACCTGACCACGCATTGGGCGCAGACCAAAGCCAGCGATGACCAGTTGGCGCAGGTCACCGATGATCTGCTGTTGGCGATGCACGACCTGCGGTCCGTGCTGGTGCGGCGTAAGTCCGAGCGTCTGACCAAAGACTCGGCAGCCGAATAGGCGTCGTCACCCGCCCCATTTCACAGCGCGAATCCGGTGGACAAGCGGCGCGAAGTTTGAGAACTTTTGATGAACACTTCAGGGGGTCCGGCATGAAAATCGACTATGTGGAGTTTTCCAGCCCTGACGTCGCCGCCAGCAAGGCGTTCTTCGCCCGCGCCTTCGGCTGGGGTTTTGTCGATTACGGGCCGCAGTATCAGGC
>JANLQT010000740.1:0-2543 GCA_031368035.1 Rhodobacterales bacterium
CACGATGCAGTCGGTCTTGACCACGCCGGGGTGCTCTTCCGGATCGATGGTGCGCAACCCGCGCCCGATCATCTGGATCATGGTGGATTTGTAGGAACTGGGGCGCAGCAGCACGACGCAGGAGGTCGGCGGATGGTCCCAACCTTCGGTCAGCACCGCCACGTTGACGATGACGCGGATTTTGCCCCTGGCGTAGGCGGCGAGAATGGCGCGCCGTTCCTCGCTGGGCAGATCGCCATGGATCATCGCGGCAGGCATATCTGCGGCGTTGAAGGCCTCCGTCACATGCGCGGCATGGGCGACGGTGGAACAGAACACCACCGTCTGCCGGTCGCCCGCTTTCTCTTTCCAATGCCGGATCACCTCGTCAGTCACCGGCGCGCGGTCCATGATCGAGGCCACTTCGCCCATGTCGAAGTCCGCCAGCGTTTTCCGCACCGTGCGCAGCTTGTCCTGCACGCCGACATCGATGACGAAGGTGCGCGGCGGCACCAGATGGCCCGAGGCGATCAACTCACCCAGACGCACCTGATCGGCGACATTGTCGAACACCTCGCGCAGACCCTTCTTGTCCCCGCGGTTTGGCGTGGCAGTGACCCCGAAGATCCGGGCGTCGGGGTTGGCCTTGCGGACATGGTCGATGATGCGGCGGTAGCTGTCGGCGACCGCATGATGCGCCTCATCGATCACCAGCAGATCAAGCTTCGGCATGGCGGCGAGATTGCCGATCCGTGCCAGCGTCGGCACCATGGCGAAGGTCACCTGACCCACCCATGACTTGGCACTGGCATCGACCACCGAGGTGGTCAGGCCCGGATTGACCCGGGCAAACTTGCCCCGGTTCTGGTCGGTCAACTCGTCGCGGTGGGCCAGCACGCAGGCCTTGGCGGCGCTGTCGCCGATCACCTCACCGGTGACCGCCGACAGCATTATGGTCTTGCCAGCACCGGTGGGCGCGATACCCAGCGTGTTGCCGTGGGCGTCAAGTGCTGCAAGGCTGCGCTCGACGAAGGTTTTCTGACGGGGACGCAGCCGCATGGTTCGTCCCCCTCACTCGGCCCAACTGGGACGCCCGGAAAAACCGGGGGTCGCAGGGGTTTGCGGAGTTTGTGGTTGCGGGGCGGGCGCTGTGTAGCCGGGGGCCGGGGCAGCATAACTCTGTTGCGGCGCGTTTGACACTGGCGGCTGGCCGTATCCCTGCATCGCGGCACCACCACCATACCCCATCAGTTGGGCATAGTCGCGGTGGCTCGGCGTGACCGCGGAGCGGACCTCGTTCTTGTCCTCGCCATTGGTGTCGGAACCGATGTCCATCCGGGCAATGAACTCGATGCCGTCCAACTCGGCAAAACCGCTGATCCGGCGCTTGGCCTGTGCCTGCGCCGAATTGTCCTTGTCATCGATGCCACGCGCCGAGTTCAGGATGCCCTTGATCAACCCACGCCCGGCATTGCCCCAATCCGGACCCTTCGGGCTGTAAAGCCCGATCAGCGACCAGATCTTGCGCTTGGCGTAAGCGCCCTCGACCACGGTGTATTCGGCGTCGAGATAGACAGCGCCGGTCGCGCCGCGTTTGGCATAGCCGCCGGTCCAGCCCTGGCTCGGGTCGTCGAAACCACCCGGGCGGATCGTCAGTCGCACCTTGGCCAGCGTGCCTTTCGGAATGACAGTGCCGTTGCTTTGCGCGGAGTTGAAATCGTTCCAGAGTCCGGTCATCGGATTTGTCCTTTCAATTGGCTTGGGAGGGATTTGCGACGGTAGAGGCAGGCGGGCCTTCGACTGCAGCGGCATAGGTCAGGCGGGCTGCTGCGGGGCGCACGGGGCCGTGGATCTTGGCCATCAGCTGGCCGAGATGCGGCACTTCGATCATGTCGAGCCGCCCGGAACGGTCCTTGGCCGGAAACCCGAACGGGTTCAGCGTCTGGCAGATGAAGGTGCGCGCGGGCTGGCCATCGGCCCCGGCAATCTCGGCCATGGTGATGACCTGATCGACGATCCCGGGCAGTTCCAACCCGGTCTCGGAGCCGTCGATCTGCGGCGAGAACACCTTGCGATTGAAGTCATCGACCTTCTCGTCGAGGATGCCGACAAACCAGATGTTCTTGCCACGCGTGTGCTGCAGATGGGTGAGCCATGCGATCATCTCGCGGCCATGCAACCCGTAGGCACCCCGGACATCCGGCTTGCCGGTTTTTTCCGAAAACGCTTCGGGCTGGCCCTTGCACCATTGGAAGCACAGCCGCCCGGCGACGGTGATCGAGTCGACGAAGATCGTCTCGTAGCGGTCAACGGCCCCCGGATCGCCGAACTTCTGGCAGACGGCGGCATGATGCGCGGGGCTATAGGCCTGATCGCCGCGCAAACTGGGGTTCGCACCCCCGATGAACACCGCAAAATCGCGACAATCCATCCAGGTGCGCGGCCGGATCGTGTCGCCCTGCCAGCCCTCGATGGCGAGATCACCCGCCTCGAGATCCATGAACAGGGTCGTCGTGGCATTCAGCGACCACAGCAGGCTGGTCTTGCCGATGCCCGATTTGCCG
>JANLQT010000741.1:0-3193 GCA_031368035.1 Rhodobacterales bacterium
CATGTGCGGGTGTTCTCGGCGATGGGATCGCTGATTTCCGCCGTGCTGATCCTGTACCCGCTGGTGCTGGACTGGACCGCGTGGAGCCTGATGCGCGTGCTGATCGGGTTCTGCTTTTCCGGCATCTACATCACCGCCGAAAGCTGGCTGAACAACACCGCCACCAACGAGACGCGCGGGCAGGCGTTGTCGGCCTATATGATCGTGCAGATGCTGGGGATCATCGCCAGTCAGGGCTTGCTGGCGCTGGGCGATCCGGGCGGGTTCGGGCTGTTCATCATCCCGTCCGTGCTGGTGTCGCTGGCCTTCATGCCGCTGCTGCTGGCCGACACCCCGGCACCGACCTTTGACACGGTCAAGCGGCTGGGGTTTCGCAAGCTGTGGGTAACCTCGCCGCTTGGCTGCGTGGGGATGCTGCTGACGGGGGGAATCTTCTCGGCGATGTTCGGCATGGCGTCGGTCTGGGGGGCGATGTCGACGCTGACGCTGAAGCAGATCGCGGCGTTTGGCGCGGCTTTGTATGTGGGCGGGCTGGTGTTGCAATATCCGATCGGCTGGGCGTCGGACCGGATGGATCGGCGGCGGCTGATCATGGGGATGTCGCTGGTGGGGGCGGCGGTGATGTTCGTGGCCACGGCGGTGGACCTGCCGTTCGAGGCGATTCTGGTGGTGGCGCTGCTGCTGGGCGGGATGATCAACCCATTGTATTCGCTTCTGATTGCCCTAACGAACGACTATCTGGAAAAGGAAGAGATGCCGGGTGCGAGTGCCGGGATGATCTTCCTGAACGGCTTTGGCGCCATTTTTGGTCCGCTCGCCGCCGGCTATCTGATGGGGCTCATCGGCAAGTCCGGGTATTTCCTGTTTCTTGGCATCCTGTTCCTTGCCCTGGGCGTCTATGCCGGCTGGCGCATCTCGCGCCGCCCGACGCTGGCGCTCCATTCCAGCTTTACCGGCCTGTCGCCCAATGCCTCGTCTCTGGCGGTCGGGGCGGTGCTGAGCCAGGACGCCCCGAAGTCCCGCGCCGGTTGATGGACTTGCGCCGTGGCTTCAGGCAGGCTGCGCGAGCAGGGGGAGCGTCCGATGAGTGATCCGATTGAAGTCTTGGATTTCTGGCTGGGCGAGGTCGGGCCGGAGGGCTGGTATGCCGGCGGCGCCGTGCTGGACGCGGCCATCCGCGACCGGTTTGCCGAGGTTTGGCAAGCGGCGAAGGACGGCGGGCTGGAGCATTGGGTTTCCGGTCCCGCAGGGGCGCTGGCCTATCTCGTGATCTGCGACCAAATGGCGCGCAACATGCACCGGGGCCAAGCGGACAGTTTTGCCACCGACGCGCAGGCAAGGGCCGCCGCGCGCCTGGCGCTGGAGGCGGGCTGGGACATGGATGTGCCCGAACCGGAGCGGCAGTTTTTCTACATGCCATTCCAACATTCCGAAGATGCCGCGGATCAGGCCCTTGCCCTGGCATTGAAGCAGGAGCGTTTGCCCGGCGACCCCCAGTTGGCTATGCACGCTCGGGCGCATCAGGAGATCATCCGCCGCTTTGGCCGCTTTCCGGGGCGCAATGCCGCGCTGGGCCGCACCGACACACCCGAGGAAGCCGCGTTTCAGGCGGCGGGCGGTTATGGCGCCCTTGTCAAAGCGCTGATCGGCAGCCATGCATAGGCTGCAAGGGGTCACGGCGCTGACGGCGTTGCTGGCGTTCCCGCGATAGTTTAATGGCAAACTACTTTTTTCAGGGAGGGAAAAGATGGCTGCCCAAAGCTTCGACGTGATCGTGATCGGCTCGGGACCGGGCGGCTATGTGGCCGCTATCCGCGCCGCACAACTGGGGCAAAAGGTTGCCATCATCGAGCGGGAGAACCTTGGCGGCATCTGCCTGAACTGGGGCTGCATCCCGACCAAGGCGCTGCTGCGAAGCGCCGAGGTGTTCCACCTGATGCACCGCGCCAAGGAATTCGGGCTTGCGGCGACCGGGATCAGCTTTGATCTGGGCGCGGTGGTCAAACGCTCTCGTGGGGTGGCCGCGCAGTTGTCGGGCGGCATCGGTTTCCTGATGAAAAAGAACAAGGTGACGGTGTTCATGGGCGCGGCATCTTTGCCGAAAGCCGGGACGGTGGCGGTGAAAACTGACAAGGGCACCGAAGAACTGACCGCGAAGGCGATCATCGTGGCGACCGGCGCACGGGCGCGGGAGTTGCCGGGGCTGGAGGCGGACGGCGATCTGGTCTGGACCTATCGCCATGCGTTGCAGCCGGTGCGGATGCCGAAAAAGCTGCTGGTGATCGGCTCGGGTGCTATCGGCATCGAATTCGCCAGTTTCTTCAACACGTTGGGTGCAGAGACGACGGTTTGCGAAGTGTTGGACCGGGTGTTGCCGGTGGAAGACGCCGAGATCAGCGCCTTTGCCGAGAAGGCCTTCGTCAAGCAGGGGATGAAAATCCTTGAAAAGGCGACCGTCAAAAAGCTGGACCGCAAGCCGGGCGTCGGCGTGACCGCGCATATCGAGCGCGACGGCAAGATCGAGACTCAGGACTTCGACACGGTGATTTCCGCCGTGGGCATCGTCGGCAATGTCGAAGGTCTGGGGCTGGAGGCGCTGGGCGTGAAGATCGACCGCACCCATGTGGTGACGGACGAGTTCTGCCGCACCGGCGTGCCGGGCCTTTACGCCATCGGCGATATCGCGGGCGGGCCGTGGTTGGCGCACAAGGCCAGCCATGAAGGCGTGATGGTGGCCGAACTGATCGCGGGCGGCCATCCGCATCCGATCAAGCCGGGCAGCATCGCGGGCTGCACCTATTGCCAGCCGCAGATCGCCTCGGTCGGCATGACCGAAGCCAAGGCCAAAGAGGCGGGTTTCACCGTCAAGGTCGGGCGTTTCCCCTTCATCGGCAACGGCAAGGCGATTGCCCTGGGCGAGGCCGAGGGCATGATCAAGACCGTGTTCGACGCCAACACCGGCGAGCTTCTGGGCGCGCATATGGTGGGCGCGGAAGTGACCGAACTGATCCAGGGCTATGTGATCGGACGCACGCTGGAGACGACCGAGGCCGAGTTGATGGAAACGGTCTTCCCGCATCCGACCCTGTCAGAGATGATGCATGAAAGCGTGCTGGATGCCTATGGACGTGTTATCCATGCGTAACAGGCCCTTTCCGTAGGCCTTTGCTCTGGAGGAGACAATCATGAATGC
>JANLQT010000747.1:0-7782 GCA_031368035.1 Rhodobacterales bacterium
CACGATGATGATGTGCGAGGACGCGCAGATGAAGGTCGAGCGCAGCTTTCTGGACACGATGCCCAAGGTCACCGGCTTTGACATTGATGCGGACGGAAACCTGGTGCTGAAGGCGGGCGGCGATGCGGTGATAGCCGCCAAACGCTGACGCCAAGTCTGGCGGTGCGCATCTGTCCGCCGGTAAGTGGGGTGCGCCCCGGCCGAGTGATCCCATGCCAAACCTGTCGTTGCTTCGCCTGTTTCGGTCCTTTTCCGGCCTTGGCCTTTTGCTTGGCACGCTGGCCTTTGCTGCCTCGCTGACCCCCAGCCTTGTGCCGCGCGCGCCCGTCGTGCAGGGGCTGCTGGGCGGGTTCAGTCTGGCGGCGGGCTATGGCATCGGGGTTTTGCTGCGCGCGATCTGGGCCGGGCTGCAACTTCCCACGGTGCAAGGCCGCGCCCGGCAGATTGGCAATGGGATTGCGCTGGCGGCCTGCGTGGCGGTGGCCGTTTTGGCGCTGTGGTGGGCGGCGGGTTGGCAGAACCGGCTGCGCGCGCTGATGGACATGGCCCCGATAGAAAGCGCCGGACCCTGGACCATTGCCGGGCTGACCCTGCTGATCTTCGCCCTGCTGCTGTTGATCGTCCGGGCGTTCCGGGGCATCCGGCGCCGCCTGTTCCGCGGCCTTGCGCGCCGCATTCCCGGACCGCAGGCCGCGCTGATCGCGATCATCCTGACGGCGGTGCTGTTTTTTGCCATCGGCGACGGCGTGCTCGTTTCGGGTGTCATGCGGGTTCTGGACAACATCTATGCCGAGCTGGACGGGCGTTTCGAAGCCACCAGCCCGCAGCCCACCGATCCGTTGAAGACCGGCGGGCCAGGCTCGTTGCTGACCTGGGAGGGGCTTGGCCGGGCGGGGCGCGAGGCGATCTCGCAAGGTCCCTCGGCCGCCGAAATCGCGGCGCTGTCCGGCAGCCCGGCGAAAGAGCCGCTGCGGGTCTATGTCGGGCTGAACTCCGCTGAAGATCCGGCGGCGCGGGCTAAGCTGGCGCTGGCCGAACTGATCCGCATTGGCGCGTTCGAGCGGTCCAACCTGGTGATCCTGACCCCGACCGGCACCGGCTGGGTCGACCCGCAGGGGCAGTCGGCGATGGATTTCGTGTTGCATGGCGATGTCGCCAGCGTGACGGTGCAGTATTCCTACCTTGCCAGCTGGATCGCCCTGCTGGTCAGCCCCGAATACGGCCGCGAGACGGCGCGGGAGGTCTTTGCCGAGGTTTATGGCTATTGGACCGCCTTGCCACATGACCACCGCCCCAAGCTGTACCTTAACGGTCTTAGCCTTGGCGCCTTCAACTCTGACCTCAGCCATGATCTGCATCAGGTGATCGGAGACCCCTACGCCGGCGCGCTTTGGGCCGGACCGCCGTTCAACAGCCGGACCTGGACCAGCGTGACGGCGGGCCGCAATGCGGGCACGCCGGAATGGTTGCCGACGTTCCGCGACGGCTCGGTGATCCGCTTCACCGCGCAGACCGATCATTCCCGGGAAGCGGCCGCGCCCTGGGGGCCATACCGGGTGGTCTATCTGCAATATGCCAGCGACGGGATCGTGTTCTACGACCCCGCCTCGCTGTGGCGCAAACCGGACTGGATGACCGACCCGGTCGGGCCGGATGTCTCGCCCGATCTGGTCTGGATCCCGGTCGTCACATTCCTGCAACTGACCTTTGATCTGATGTTGGCCGTCACGCCGCCGATGGGGCATGGCCATACCTATGCCTTTGACCATTATCTGGATGCCTGGGCCGCGCTGACCGACGCGCCGGGCTGGACGCCGGACGGGCTTGCGGCGTTGAAAACCAAGGTTGCCGAAGTGAAGGACGCCAAATGACCGATCCAAATGCCGCTCTTGCCGCCCGCCGCGCGGGGCCGCCGTTGCTGATCGACCTTGCGCTGTAAGGCGGCGGCTCGCATGGCGCCTTCACCTGGGGCGTGCTGGACCGGCTGCTGGAAGAGGACTGGCTGACCTCGACGGCATTTCCGGCACCTCTGCCGGAGCGATGAACGCGGCCGTTCTGGCCGCAGGCATGGCCACGGGCGGCCGCGAGACCGCGCGCGAGATGCTGCACGCGTTCTGGCGCAAGACGGCGGACGCCGCCCGGTTCAGCCCGCTGCGCCGTGGCCCGTGGGAGATGCTGACCGGCAGTTGGAGCCTGGACAGCTCTCCCGCATTCTTCGCCATGGATCTGATGGCGCGGCTGGTGTCGCCCTATGACATGGGCGGAATGGGCGGCAATCCGTTGCGCGACATTCTGGTGGAGTTGATCGACTTCCCGGCACTGGCGACCGGGCCGGTCAAGCTGTTCATCACCGCGACCAACGTCCACACCGGCCATGGGCGGGTGTTCCGCCGCGGCGAGATCACCCCCGAGGTTCTGCTGGCCTCGGCGTGCCTGCCGTCGATGTATCAGGCGGTCGAGATCGACGGCGTGCCCTATTGGGACGGCGGCTATGCCGGTAACCCGACGATGACGCCCTTGGTGCAGGAATGCGAAAGCCGCGACACGCTGCTGGTGCAGATCAACCCGGTGATCCGGGCGGAAACCCCGCGCAGCGCCCGTGACATCGCCAGCCGCCTGAACGAAATTTCGTTCAACGCGCAATTGCTGAAAGAGTTGCAGATGATGGCGCTTCTGCGCCGGGTGGTCGATCCGGGCCTGGGTGAGGCCAAGGCGTGGCGCGAGATGCGCATGCACCGCATCACGTCCGAGGTGATGAACAGCCTTGGTCATTCCTCGAAGATGAACGCCGAATGGCCGTTCCTGGAAATGTTGTTTGTCGAAGGTCGCCGTGCGGCCAGCGAGTTTGGCCAGAATCACCTGGCCGACATGGGCATCAGCTCCACCTTCGACATCGACACAATGCTGGACGAGGCCTGATACGCCGGTTGTCCTGGGCGACACTTTCGTGCCTTTTCAACGCCATCCTTCAAACCGAGTCAGCATCATGCCCGAAACCGCAGCACCGCCCGCGCCCATGACGCTGCAAACCATGGTCTATGCCACGGCGCTGGCCCTGATGCTGGGCTGGTTTTTGTACATGGGATCGGGCGTCCTTGTGCCGATGGTTCTGGGGCTGATGGCCGCCTATCTGGTGCTGGGTGTGTCCAGCTTGATCGGACGCATTCCGGGCCTTCGGCGGTGGGTTTCGCCAGGGTGGCGGCATGTCGCTTCGGCGCTGCTGATCGGGTATGGACTGGTTCAGGTGGTGTTTCTGTTCGCGGCCTCGCTTACGTCCTTCGCGGCCCGCGCCCCCGATATTCAAAGGCAGCTCGTCTCCGTCGCCCAGTCCGCCGCGACCTCGCTTGGTCTGGACGGCGATCTTGACTGGGAGGTGCTTCGGCGCGACGTGATCGGTCAGATCAATCTGCAGGCGTTGCTGCATGTCGGGCTGTCGTCCACCGCCACGTTGCTGGGCGGGCTTGTGATCGTGCTGCTCAACACGGTTTTCATGTTGCTGGAGCAGGGCAATTTCAAAGCCAAGCTTGGGATGATGTCCGATGACCCGTCCCGCGAGGTGCAGCTTCGCGCGTTGGTGGCCAACATCCACAACCGGGTAGGGAACTATCTGGCTGTGAAGACCCTGATCAATGTCGCATTGGGGCTGGTGTGTTACGTCATCTTGCGGGTCTTCGGGTTGGAATTTGCCGCGCTGCTGGCCATCGTGATCGGCCTTCTGAACTACATCCCCTATGTCGGGACGTGGATCGGCGTCGGATTTCCGGTCATCCTGTCCGTGGTTCAATTCGGCCAGATCGAGCCTGCGCTGATGCTTCTGTTGGTGCTGTCGCTGGTGCAATTCCTGCTGGGCAGCGTTATCGAGCCCTTCGTGATGGGCAACTCCCTGGACCTTAGCCCCTATGCGATCCTGATCAGCCTGACGGTCTGGGCCAGCCTTTGGGGCGTGGCCGGTGCGATCGCGTCGGTTCCGATCACGGCGGTCATCATGATCATCCTGTCCGAATTTCCAAGCGCGCGGCCCCTCGTGGTGCTGCTGTCGCGCCGGGGCGGCATCGGGGCGAACGACGCCGACATCGCGGCAGAAGCAGACGGCTGAGGCTCCAAAACCAAAAAGCCCCGGTCAGGGGGCTTTCGTGGGTCGCAGTCGGTCTTGGTGATTTGGTGGAGCCAGACGGGATCGAACCGTCGACCTCTTGAATGCCATTCAAGCGCTCTCCCAACTGAGCTATGACCCCGTTACCAATCCGATGGCGCTTGGGCGGCGCCGTTTCGTGGGGCGGTGTTTAGGGGCAGGCGCGAGGGGGTGCAAGAGAAAAATGCACCACCCGTTTGGCCCCTGAAACCGCGTCAGACTTCTTCTTCGTCGCCGGCAACCTCGGTCAATTCGTCCAGCGAGACGTTGTCGTCGGCATCGTCTTCCAGAAGCTCGTCGTCCAGTTCGGCATCGTCAGCGACGGCGCCTTCCAGCAGATCGTCAGCTTCCAGATCGTCGATCACGGCGTTGTCCTTTTCGGGAACGACGCGGCTTATGACGGCGGCGGCCATCTTGCGGCGGGCGCTTTCAATGTCCACAACTTCGCCCGTATAGGGCGAGATTACGGGCATGCGGCCCAGGTCATAAAAGCGTTTGCCGGTCGTCGGGCAGATACGCTTGGTGCCCCATTCAGCCTTCGGCATGGTCATCCATCCAGGAGTTTTGAGAAACAGGCGTCCGCATGACACAGGACGCCGGGGGTGTCAAAGGGTTTTCCGCCAGCCAGCAGGTGGTTGCGGACAGGGGGGATGTGGCTATCCTTGGGGGCCAAATCAAGAGCGCAGATGCCCCGAATCCCCGGCCTTTCCGATATCGAGATCACCTACCGAAGGTCCCCCCGGACGCGGCGGTTTTCGCTGCGGCTGTCGGCACTTGATGGGCGGGTCACCCTGTCCATGCCCGCGCGCGCTCCGCTGGCCGAGGCGCAAAACTTTGCCCGGGCCCACGAGGATTGGCTGCGCAACGCGCTGGCCCGGCAGCCCGTCCGGCAGCTGGTGCGCTCGGGGGCGGTCCTGCCGGTGGAAGGCGTGGTGCTGGTGGTGGGCACCGGGCCCGGGCGCGGCGTGCGGCGCTTTTCCGATTCGCTGCTTGTCGGGGGCGATCCGGCGACGCTGGCGCCGCGTTTGCAGGCCTGGCTGAAGACGCTGGCCCGCGAAAGACTGGCGGCGGCGTCCGACCGCTATGCCGCCGAACTGGGCCGGAAGGTCACGCAGATCAGTCTGCGCGACACCCGCTCGCGCTGGGGGTCCTGCACGGCGCAGGGGCGGCTGATGTATTCCTGGCGGCTGATCCTGGCCCCGCCCGCGGTGCTGGATTATGTCGCGGCGCATGAAGTGGCGCATCTGGTCGAGATGAACCATTCGGACAGGTTCTGGACCGTGGTCGAGCGGCTGTATCCCGGCTGGCAGCGGCAACGCGACTGGCTGCGGGGCGAGGGGCAGGCGCTGCACGCCTGGGATTTCAGCAGCACGCCCAGGTCTGGCGGGGATTGACCCGGGGCCGGTGGCGCGCGAGCTTGGCCCATGCCGATCAAGCCGCGCCCCACTGACCCCAACGCCGCCGCGCATGAACGGCTGTACCGGACCTTGCGCCAGCAGGTCATGCATGGCGAGCTTGCGCCGGGGCAGGCGATGACGCTGCGGGGGCTGGCGGCGCAGTTCGGCACTTCGATGACGCCGGCGCGCGAAGCGGTGCGGCGGCTGGCGGCGGAAGGGGCGCTGACGATGTCCGCCTCGGGGCGGATATCGACGCCGGAACTGACGCCGGAACGGATCGAGGAACTGGCGGCGATCCGCGCTTTGCTGGAGCCGGAGATGGCGTCGCGGGCCTTGCCGCGGGTGCATCTGGTGCTGATCGACCGGCTGGCGGCGATCAATGCCGCCAATCAGGAGGCGGTGCTGAACCAGGATGCGATTGCTTACGTCCGCACCAATCTGGAGTTTCACCGCACGCTGTACTTGCGCGCGCAGACCCCGGCGATGCTGGGGCTGATCGAGACGGTCTGGCTGCAACTGGGGCCGACGATGCGGGCCTTGTATCAAAAGATCCGGCGCCGGGACGTGCCACAGCATCACCGGATGATCCTTGCGGCGCTGCGGGCGGGGGACGAGCCGGGGCTGCGGCTGGCGATAAGGACGGATGTGACGCAGGGGCTGCGGCACCTGATATCCTGATGTCCGCGCCCCCCGGGGCCAACGAAATTCCTCCGAAATTTCAGGCCCTGACCGGGCGAAGTGCCGGGGCTTGCCTGATTTTTCGAAGGAAAATCGTTGGCAGCAGCGTCAGGCGTGAATGGCGCCGTCGCCGCAGGCCAGCGCCGCCTCGCGCACGGCTTCCGAAAAGGTCGGATGCGCGTGCGTGGTCACCGCAAGATCCTGCGCCGAGGCGCCGAATTCCATCGCAACGCAAACTTCATGGATCAGGTCCCCTGCGGCGGGCCCTATGATGTGGCAGCCAAGGATGCGGTCGGTCGCGGCATCGGCCAGCAGCTTCACGAAACCATCGCCCTGAAACACCGCCTTGGCGCGGGCGTTGCCCATGAAGGGGAACTTGCCGACCTTGTAGGCGCGGCCCTCGGCCTTCAACTGCTCTTCGGTCTTGCCGACGCTCGCGACCTCGGGCGCGGTGTAGATCACGCCGGGGATCACGTCGTAATTCACATGGCCCGCCTTGCCGGCCAGACCCTCGGCCATCGCCATGCCTTCATCTTCGGCCTTGTGCGCCAGCATCGGGCCGGGGATCGCATCGCCGATGGCATAGATCCCGGGGATTGAGGTCTGGTAATGCGCATCCACCTTGATCTGGCCGCGCGGCAGCATCTCGACGCCCAAGGCATCCAGCCCCAGCCCGGCGATGAAGGGTTTGCGGCCCGTCGCCACCAGCACCACATCGGCAGTCAGACTGGCGGCGCTGTCGTCCTTCTTCAGCTTGTAGTTCACCACCGCGCCGATGGCCGAGGTCTCGACCCCCTGCACCGCCGCACCAAGAATGAATTTCAGCCCCTGCTTGGTCAGAATGCGTTGCAGGGTCTTGGCGACCTCACCGTCCGCGCCGGGGGTGATGGCGTCGAGGTATTCGACCACCGTCACCTGCGTGCCCAGACGCGCATAGACCGAGCCCATTTCCAGCCCGATCACCCCCGCGCCGATCACCACCCTCGACTTCGGGATCGTGGGCAGGGTCAGGGCGCCAGTGGAGGTGACCACGACCTTCTCATCCACCGTCACGCCCGGCAGGCTGGCGCTTTCTGATCCGGTGGCGATGACGATGGCCTTGCCAGTGTGCACCTCGTCCCCGACCTTCACCTGGCCCGCCGCCGGGATCGAGGCCCAGCCTTTCAGCCAGGTCACCTTGTTTTTCTTGAACAAAAACTCGATGCCCTTGGTGTTGCCGTTCACCACATCGGCTTTGTAGGCCTGCATTTTCTGCCAATCGACCGACGGCGCGGCACCGATCAGGCCCATTTTGGCGAAATTTTCGTGACTTTCGTGCAGCATGTGGGTGGCGTGCAGCAGCGCCTTTGAGGGGATGCAGCCGATGTTCAGACAGGTGCCGCCAAGCGCCTCGCGCCCTTCGACACAGGCGACATTCAGGCCAAGCTGGGCGGCGCGGATGGCGCAGACATAGCCGCCGGGGCCGGCGCCGATGATGATGGCATCGAAATTGGACATGGTCGTTTCCTTTGGTTTTCCGCGTCGGATCGGCGTCGGACTTGCGTCGGTTTTGCGTCGGTTTTGCGTCGGTCATTT
>JANLQT010000447.1:0-8994 GCA_031368035.1 Rhodobacterales bacterium
AAGGGGATGTTGCCGCCGGTCAGAAACACCAGCACATCGCGGCCCGCGACCGGCACTTTGCCCGCCAGAACCGCCGCCAGCGCCACAGCGCCTGAAGGTTCCAGCACCAGTTTCAATTCCTCGAACGCCACGCGCAGGGCGCGGGCGACCTCGGCATCGGTCACGGAAATGCCTTGCACGCCAGATGCTTGGGCTGCGGCAAAGGGCGCGGCGCCGGGCATGGTGGCTTGTAGAGCATCACAGATCGTTGCGCCGCCGGTGACGCGCAGGCGTTCCCCGGCGCGCAGGCTTGCGCCCATGCCGTCATAGCCTTCGGGCTCCACCGCCCAGATCGCAGCATCGGGGCTGACCGCGCGCACGGCCAGCGCGACGCCGCCCATCAGCCCGCCGCCGCCCACCGGGCAGACCACGGTGTCGGGCACGCGGCCCATCTGTTCCATCGATTCCAGCGCCGCACCCGCCTGCCCTGCGACGATCTTGGGGTCGTCGAACGGATGCAGAAGCACAAGGCCTTCCTCGGCGGCGATGGTCTTGGCGAGGTCGGACGCCGCCTCTTCACGCGGGCGGGCGCCATGGTGGGACAGGACCACGCGCGCACCGAAACCTTCGGTCGCGCGGCGCTTCATCGGCGGCGCGTCGTCCGGCATCACGATGGTCACCGGCACGCCCAGATCGCGGCCCGCCGCCGCCAGTCCTTGCGCGAAATTGCCCGAGGAATAGGCGACCACGCCCTTGGCGCGTTCAGCCGAGGTCAGCGAATGCAGCCGCCAGGTCGCGCCGCGCAGTTTGAACGACCCGGCGCGTTGCAGATTTTCGGCCTTCACCCACAGATGCGCGGCGCCGGTGGCACGGCGCAGGGTCTCGCTGTCCAGCAAGGGCGTCATCAGCGTCGCATGGCGGGTGACGGCATAGGCGGCGGCGAGTTCCAGCGGGGTGGGGATCATGGCTGTTGGCTCAGTTGGGCGGCCAGATAGTCCTGCGCCAGCCGCACCGCAGCGGCGCCGCCGGGGGGGCCGGATTTCAGCACCTCGCGCAGGTAAAGCCCGTCGATCAGCGCGCCAAGGCCATCCGCGATGGCGGGCGCCCTGTCCCCGGCAAGCGGGCGCAAGGCGGCCAGAAGGTTCGACCGCAAGCGGCGCTGATAGACCGCCAAGAGCCGCTTGGCCTGCGGCACCGACTGCGCCATCACCCAAAAGTTCAGCCAGGCTGACACCGCCTCGCGCCGGAAATTTCCCGGCGAGAACGAGGCCGCCAGCACGGCGTTCAGCCGCGCTTGGGGACCGTTCGCGGCGGCCAAAGCGCCGCGCACCTCTGCGCCATACAGCGTCAGGACATGGCGCATCGCGGCCAGAAACATCTCTTCCTTCGATCCGAAATAGTGATGCGCCAGCGCCGAGGACATGCCCGCCCGCTTGGCGATCTGGCTGACCGTCACGTCCAAAGACCCCGTCCGCCCGATTTCGCTGATCGTGGCTTTGACGAGCGCGGCTTTGCGGATAGGCTCCATCCCGAGTTTCGGCATGCGGCTCTCATGAAAAGACTTGCAAAATGCAGCTAGCTTGAAGTTTATTGACTCGTCAATCAACAATAACGGGGAGCCCCAGATGACCTTCAAATCCGCTCTGCTTGCCACCACTGTGGTTTTTGCGCTTTCCGGCTCTGCCTTCGCGGCGGGCTGCGACAAAGTGACGTTTTCGGATGTGGGTTGGACCGATATCACTGCGACCACGGCGGTCACTTCGGCCATCCTGACCGCCCTTGGCTATGAGACCGAGATTCAAGTGCTGGGCGTGCCGGTGACCTATGAGGGCCTCGCCTCGGGCGATATCGACGTGTTTCTGGGCAACTGGATGCCGACGATGGCGTCGAACATCCAGCCCTATCTGGATGCGAAAACCGTGGACTCGGTGCGCGCCAATCTGGAAGGCGCGAAATACACGCTGGCGACCAATTCCTTTGGCGATGCGCTTGGGATCAAGGATTTCAAGGACATCGCCGCCCATGCGGCGGACCTTGACGGCAAGATCTACGGGATCGAGGCCGGCAATGACGGCAACAAACTGATCATCGACATGATCGAGGCGGACGCGTTCGGGCTGAAGGCGGCCGGGATCGAACTGGTCGAAAGCAGCGAGCAGGGGATGCTGGCGCAGGTTGCCAAGGAAGATCAGTCGCAAAAGCCGATCATCTTCCTAGGATGGGAGCCGCATCCGATGAACAAGAACTACAAGATGACCTATCTGACCGGCGGGGACGATTATTTCGGCCCGAATCTGGGCGGCGCGACTGTGTTCACCAACACCCGTGGCGGCTATGTCGCCGAATGCCCGAATCAGGGCAAGCTGCTGACCAACCTCGCCTTCTCGCTGGAAATGGAAAACGCCATCATGGGCGCGATCCTGGATGAGGGCAAAGACCCGGCCGTGGCCGCCAAGGACTGGATGGTCGCCAACGAGGCGGTCTGGATGCCCTGGCTGGACGGCGTGACCACCAAGGACGGCGCCGATGCTGTTGCGGCGGTTCAGGCCAGCCTGAAGTAAGCCAAGGAAGGGCCCCGGCGGCAAGACCGGGGCCTTCCATTCTCGACAGAGGACAGCGCATGGAATGGGTGACGGCCTGGAAAATCCCCGTCGGGGCCTGGGCGAAGGTGATCTTCGACTGGATGAAAACCCATATGGGGGGGATCTTCGATTTCATCTCCTGGGCGTTGGATGGCCTGATCAATGGCATCCTTTGGGTGCTGCAAACCCCGCCCGACATCGTGGTGATCCTGGCCTTTGTCGCCATCGCCTGGGGCTTGCAGCGGAACTGGAAAATCTGCCTCGGCGTGTTCCTGGGGTTCCTGTTCATCGTCAACCAGGGCTACTGGAAGGAAACCACCCAAAGCCTGACGCTGATCCTGGCGGCTTGCGTCGTCTGCATGGGCGCCGGGGTGCCGATCGGCATCGCCGTTGCCCACCGCCCCCGGCTTTACGCCGCGATGAACCCGATTCTGGACCTGATGCAGACCCTGCCGACCTTCGTCTACCTCATCCCCGCCATCGTGTTCTTCGGCCTTGGCATGGTGCCGGGCCTGATCGCCACCGTGGTCTTCGTGCTGCCCGCGCCGATCCGCATGACGCAGTTGGGCGTGGCCTCTACCCCGCTTGCCCTGATGGAGGCGGCGACGGCGTTCGGCGCCACCCCGTCGCAACGGCTGTGGAAGGTGGAACTGCCCTGGGCGCTGCCGCAGATCATGGCGGGGCTGAACCAGACCATCATGCTGTCGCTGTCGATGGTGGTGATCTCGGCGATGGTCGGGGCCAACGGGCTTGGCATTCCGGTGATGCGGGCGCTGCAATCGGTGAACGCGGCGAAAGGGTTTGAATCTGGCTTCGTCATCGTCGTGGTCGCCATCGTTCTGGACCGGATGCTCCGGCGGCAAGGGAAGAAATGAGCGCTGCTGTCGAGTTTGACCGGGTTTCCATCGTGTTCGGCGACCGTGCCGACAAGGCGCTGCCGCTGATGGATCAGGGGCTGACACGGTCCGAGATTCAGACTCAGACCGGGCAGATCCTGGGGGTGCACGACTGCTCTCTGACCGTGGCGGAGGGGGAAATCCTTGTTTTGATGGGACTTTCCGGGTCGGGGAAAAGCACCCTGCTGCGCGGCGTCAACGCGTTGAACCCCGTGGTGCGGGGCGAGGTGCGGATCAATGACGGCGGCAAGATGGTCTCGGTCACCAAGGCCGATCCGGCGACGTTGCGTCGGTTGCGGCTGACTCGTGTGGCGATGGTGTTCCAGCAATTCGGTCTCTTGCCCTGGCGGTCGGTGCGCGAAAATGTCGGCCTGGGGCTGGAACTTGCAGGCATGAATGCCGAGCAGCGCAGGGGTCCGGTGGACGAACAACTCGCGCTGGTGAACCTGACGCAATGGGCGGAACGCCGGGTTGGGGAATTGTCCGGCGGGATGCAACAGCGCGTCGGACTGGCCCGCGCCTTTGCCACGCAAGCACCGATCCTGCTGATGGACGAGCCGTTCTCGGCGCTGGACCCGCTGATCCGCACCAAGTTGCAGGACGAGTTGCTGGACCTGCAGGCCCGCTTGAAACGCACGATCATCTTCGTCAGCCATGACCTGGACGAGGCGTTCAAGATCGGCAACCGCATCGCGTTGATGGAGGGCGGGCGCATCGTGCAGATCGGCACGGCGCGCGAGATCATCGCCAATCCGGTCAGTGAATATGTCGCGGATTTCGTCGCCCACATGAACCCGCTGGGCGTTCTGACCGCGCATGACGTGATGGTGGCGCTGACCGGCGATGCACCCGAACATTCGGTGCCGTCCGACACGCCGGTCAAAGTGGTGATGGAGCGGCTGCAGGGCGGCCTGCCCGCGCTGACGGTGACGCACGCGGGCGAGGCCGTGGGCCAGGTCCGCGCCGCAGACCTGCTGGGCAAGTTGCTGAACCCGCGCGGTTAGGTCTTCGGCGCGGCCTTGGGCTTGGGCGCGGCTTTCGGCTTTGCGGCGGGTTTGGCCTTGGGCTTGGCAGCAGCTTTCGGCTTGGCCAGAGCCTTGGCAGCAGCGGGGGCTTTCGGCTTGGCAGGAGCCTTCGGTTTTGAGGGGGCCTTCTTGCCGCCCGACTTGCCGGCCTTTTCGGCCACCAAAGCCAGCGCGTCTTCCAGCGTCAACGCCTCTGGCTCCATGCCTTTCGGCAAGGTCGCGTTCACCTTGCCCCACTTCACATAAGGGCCGTAACGCCCGGACATGACTTGCAATTCCCCGCCATCTGGATGGCTGCCCAGCACTTTCAGCGGCGCCACCGCCGCGCCGCGCCCTGGACCTCGCGCCGCCTTTTGCGCCAAGACTTCCATCGCGCGGTTCATGCCGATGCTGAAGACTTCTTCGGGGTCGGTGATGTTGGCATAGACCGTGCCATGCTTGATATAGGGGCCAAAGCGGCCGATCCCCGCCTCGACCAGCGCGCCGTCTTCGGGGTGCGGGCCGATCACGCGCGGCAGGTTGATCAGGGCAATCGCGCGTTCCAGCGTCAGGCTTTCCGGCGACCAACCCTTGGGCAGGCTGGCGCGCGGCGGCTTCGGCGCGGCCTCGGTCGCCTCGCCCTTTTGCACATAGGGGCCAAAACGCCCGGTCTTGACGCTGATCTCGGCGCCTTCATCGGTGCCCAGCACGCGGTCGCTGTTCGGCCCGTCCTCGATGCCGGAAATCGGGCGGGTATAGCGGCATTCGGGATAGTTGCCGCAGCCGATGAAGGCCCCGCCCGAGCGTGCCGTCTTCAGATGCAGCCGCCCGGTGCCGCAGGTCGGGCAGATGCGCGGATCGCTGCCATCCGCGCGCGGCGGATACAGGTGAGGGCTAAGGAATTCGTCAATCTTGTCCAGCACTTCGCCGATGCGCAGGTCTGCCGTTTCCGCGATCGCCGCCGAGAAATCCCGCCAGAACCGCGACAGCACGTCCTTGTATTCCCGCGTGCCCGCCGAGACATCGTCCAGCTCGTTTTCCAGATCGGCGGTGAAATCATATTCGACATAGCGGCGGAAGTAGTTGGTCAGGAACGCCGTCACCAGCCGCCCCTTATCCTCGGGGATCAGGCGGTTCTTGTCTTTCCGCACATACTCGCGGTCCTGAATCGTGGTGATCACGCTGGCATAGGTCGAGGGACGGCCGATCCCCAGTTCCTCCATCCGCTTGACCAGCGTCGCCTCGGTATAGCGCGGCGGGGCCTGGGTGAAATGCTGTTCCGGGGTGACGGCGCGCTTTTCGGCGGGCTCGCCCTGCATGATCTGCGGCAGACGGCCTTCGCCGTCATCCTCGTCATCGCGGCCCTCGTCGTAGACCTTCAGAAAACCGTCAAACAACACGACCTGGCCATTGGCGCGCAGGGCAACCTGGGCGTCGGGACTGACGATATCGACCACCGTCCGCTCCAGCCGGGCCGCCGCCATCTGGCTTTGCATGGTGCGGTTCCAGATCAGGGCGTACAACTTGCGCTGGTCATCCTCGGCCAGCCGAAGCTTGTCGGGGCTGGCGGACATTTCGGTGGGCCGGATGCATTCATGTGCTTCCTGCGCGTTCTTGGCCTTGTTCTTGTACATGCGCGGGCTGTCGGGGACATATTCCGCGCCATAGCGGCGCTTGATTTCGTCCCGCGTCGCCATCACCGCCTCGGGCGCCATGTCGATGCCGTCGGTCCGCATATAGGTGATGTGCCCAGCCTCATACAGACGCTGCGCCGCCGACATGCAGACCTTGGCGCCCATGCCGTATTTGCGGGACGCCTCCTGTTGCAGGGTCGAGGTCATGAAGGGCGGGAACGGATTGCGGGTGGCGGGCTTCTTTTCGACCGCCTGCACCGTGAATGTTCGATTATTGATGGCCGTGACCGCCAGATCGGCGGAAATGGCGCTTGGAATGTCGAATTTGTCCAACTTCCTGCCGCCCAGCAGCACCAGCCGCGCGTCGTATTCCTGGCCCCTGGGAGTCACCATCCGCACCGTCACCGACCAGAATTCCTGGGCGCGGAAGGCTTCAATCTCCATCTCGCGCTCGACGATCAGGCGCAGGCAGACCGATTGCACCCGGCCCGCGGATTTCGCGCCCGGCAGCTTGCGCCACAGCACGGGCGAGAGGTTGAAGCCCACCAGATAGTCCAGCGCGCGGCGGGCGAGATAGGCCTCGACCAGCGCCTGATCGACCTGGCGAGGATGGGCCATCGCCTCGGTCACCGCCGATTTGGTGATGGCGTTGAAGGTGACACGGCTGACAGTCTTGCCCTTCTTCAGCGACGAGGCGAGCGCCTCTTGCAGGTGCCAGGAGATTGCCTCGCCCTCGCGGTCGGGGTCGGTGGCGAGGATCAGCGCGTCATCGGTCTTCAGCGCGTCGGAAATCGCCTTCAGATGCTTGCGACTGTCGGCCGCAACCTCCCAGGTCATGGCGAATCCGTCTTCAGTGTCGACCGAGCCGTCCTTGGGCGGCAGGTCGCGGACATGGCCGTAAGAGGCGAGAACCGTATAGCCGGGCCCGAGATATTTGTTGATTGTCTTGGCCTTGGCAGGAGATTCAACAACAACGACGGCCATGAAATACCTTTCGCGAGGGCTCCGCCCAAAGTGCGGTGCAGCGCGGCAAGATGGGTGGCAAAGCCGGGGATTGTCAACGCACCCCAGCAAGAGTTCATGGATTTAGGCCGCGAGGGGGCGCTGTTCAAGCGTAGCCACGCTCTTCGCTTGCGGGACGCTTTCTTCGTCGGCAGGCCCGTCGCCGCGATCTCGCTTAGAAAGCGGGCACGCTTGAGGATTGCCGGGACGCCGTCAGGTTCGCGCCAGCAGCCCGCCGGCCTGACGCTGGATCAGACCTTCCAGTTCCAGCGCCAGCAACTCTCCGGTCACCAGGGCGGAAGGCTGGCCCAGATCGCGGATCAGTTGATCCTCGGCCAGGGGCGAGGGGCCAAGGCGGGCGAGGATCTGGCTGTGCAGCGCCCCGGTTTCCGCCAGCGTCCGGCGTTCGCGCGGGGCTTCGGGCACCTCTTCAGCGCGTTCCTTGGCCACCTGCGACGCGGTGATTGGCAGGGCCAACGCTTCCAGCACATCGGCAGAGGAACGCACCAGTACCGCGCCATCGCGGATCAGCTGGTTGCAGCCTGCCGCGCGGGCATCGAACGGGTGGCCGGGCACCGCAAGCACCTCGCGCCCCTGATCCAGCGCGTCCCGTGCCGTGGTCAGGCTGCCGGAGCGTTCCGCCGCCTCGACCACCACCACAGCCCGGACGAGGCCCGAGATGATGCGGTTGCGCAGGGGAAAGTGCCGGCTTTGCGGCTGCATCCCCATCGGTTGCTCGGAAATCCGGCAGCCCTGTTCCAGAATGGCCTGCGCCAGCGCGGCATTTTCGGTCGGGTAGATCACATCCACCCCGCCCGCCTGCACGGCAATCGTTCCTGTTTCCAGCGCCGCCTGATGCGCTTCGGCGTCGATCCCGCGCGCCAGGCCCGAGACGATCACCTGCCCTGCCGCACCCAGCGACATCGCCAGCCGCCGCGCCATGCGCAGGCCCAGCGACGAGGCGTTGCGCGCGCCAACCAGCGCCACCGCCGGCTGAAGCAGCAAGTCTGCCCGGCCCTGCACCCAAAGGATCGGCGGGGCGTCGGGCAGGTCCATCAGCGCGGAGGGGTAATCGGGCGCGCCGTGCAGCAGAAGTCTTGCTCCGACGGCACGTCCTTGCGCCATCTCATGGCGCACCACATCCAAGGGGCAGGCGGCGTAATCCTCGACCCCGGCGGCGCGGGCGATGCCGGGCAAGGCGGCCAGCGCCGCCTCGACCCCGCCGTGTTCAGCCAGAAGCTTATGAAATGTTACCGGGCCGATGCGGCGCGAGCGGATGAGGCGAAGCCATTGCACTGGATCCGCAGCCTGGGAAAGGCTGTGGGAGTTGGGGTGTGGGGTTGGATCTGGCACGTGGTGACCTCGCCTCATCGCAAGGGCACATTGGCCGGAAAGCGGTTAATGCCGGGTTAACACCAGAGAGATGATGTGCCGTTTTTGCGCGGCTGACGATGTGAAATTTGCCCGTTCAATCGACCTCTGCCTCATGGCGCTGCCACATGGCTTTGAAGGCTGGCCGTGACTGGCAACGTTGCAGCCAGTCCTGCACGGAAGGATATTCCGCCAACAGTGCAGGGTGGGCCTGCGCATAGCGCAGGCACTCGGCAGCGTTGATGTCGGCAACGGTAAAGCGGTCGCTGACAAGAAAGGGATGGCGGTCAAGGACGTGCTGCAATTGCCCAAGCGGTCTGCGCAGTTTTACAGCGGCTTGCGCAATGCCCGCCTGCCCAGCCTGCGTGGCCGATCCCCCGATTTCAACCGTGTTGTAGATGTCGCGTGCCGGGCCTTCAACGGATGTGGCGGCGAAAAGCGCCCATTGCTCCATGAGTGCCGTCTCTGCCTCGGTCTGGGGACCCAACATTCCGCCGTGACGCCGCGCGATGTAGAGCGCGATGGC
>JANLQT010000766.1:0-6198 GCA_031368035.1 Rhodobacterales bacterium
CAATGCCGAAGCCCTTGAGGAAGCCGGTGTCGCGCAGCACGTCGACCGAGATGTTGTCCTTGTTGATGTCGAGCATGGCAATCTTGGCATTTTTCACCCCTTCTTCCCCAAGGGTCGCTGCGGCCCACTTGCCAATCAGCAGGCCCGCTTCGAAGTTGTCGGTGGCGAAGGTCATGTCCTGACCTTCGCTGTCGCCCAAAGGCGTATCCAGCGAGATCACCAGAATCCCGGCAGCGCGCGCCGCCTTAAGGGCCGGGCCGACCGAGTCGTTCGACGGGGTGATCCGGATCCCCGTGGCGCCAGCGGCGACGCAGTTTTCGATCGCGGTGATTTGCGGGGCGGCGTCGCCGTCCACCACACCAGCAAAGGCTTGGAAGTCCAGGCCAGCGGCGGTCGCGGCGGCAGCCGCGCCTTCCTTCATCTTCACGAAGAACGGGTTGCTGTCGTTCTTGGTGATCAGGCAAGCCAGGTCGGCAGCCGAGGCTGAACCAGCGATCATGGCCAGAACGGCAGCGCCCGCGAGGGCAGCAGCTTTGAATGTCATTGAGTATTCCTCCCAAGGGTAAGGGGAGGTCCATCCTCCCCCGGCAGTCGCCGCCAGAATCGCATCGGTGTGTTACGATTGACTCTAGCGTCGCCGCGCAGAAAAGCTGATTCCCATTCTTCCGTCAAGATAAATAAATCAGAGTGATTTATTATTGACAGCTCCGGTCGGACCGTCTCATTCTGTGCGCTGATTGTCGGCGGGAGCAGCCTGCAGACCCCTTTGGAATTTGGGATCATGCTGATCGGAATACCCGCGATTCTGGGCCCTGACCTGCTTTATACACTGCGCGCCATGGGCCATGGTGATGAAATCGCGTTGGTCGACGGGAACTATCCCGCGCAAGAGCATGCCCGTCGGCTGATCCGTGCCGATGGCCACGGCGTCTTGGCGCTCATGACGGCGATTTTGCAGGTTCTTCCGCTCGACCGCGCTGTGCCCTCCGCGATCTTTCGGGCCAGCCTGAACAACGACCCAACGCAGAAAAGCCGGTTCCACGACGAAGTCGAAGCCCTTTGTGCGCGGCTTGCGCCCGACTTCATCGTCCAACCCCTGTCGGGAGAGGCGCTGTATTCGCGAATCCGCAGCGCGCACACCATTATCGCCACATCCGAGCCAGAACTTTTTGGCAATGTCATCCTGCGGAAGGGTGTCGTGAACCCCGACGGCACGTCCTGAACAAGATGCCTGACACACCCGAAATCTTCACCGCAGATCAGCCTCATGATCGCAACTCTGCCGACGTGGCGGATGTTGCGCTGCGAGGCTCCAACCAATCGGGGATGCGGGCGCATAATGAACGGCTGGTGCTGGGCCTTGTGCGCCAGCAGGGGGCGCTGGCCAAGTCGGACATTGCCCGGATCACTGGCCTGTCCGCACAGACCGTCTCCGTCATCATGCGCGCGTTAGAGCAAGACGGGCTTTTGCTGCGCGGCGCACCGGTGCGGGGCCGGATCGGCCAACCCTCGATCCCCATGTCGCTGGATGCCGATGGCGCCTATTTTCTGGGGCTGAAGATCGGTCGCCGTTCGGTGGACCTGACGCTGGTGGATTTCGTCGGCACCGTGCGCAGCACGCATCGCCGCGTCTATCGCTATCCCACCCCCGGCGCCGTGGTGGCCTTCGTGGCCGAGGCGCTGCCGGGCCTGCTGCGCGCCCTGCCAGAGGGTCGGCGCGCGCGGGTGTCGGGCATGGGGGTCGCCATGCCGTTCCAGCTGTGGAATTGGGTGCAAGAGGTGGGCGCGCCCCAGTCCGAGATGGACGAATGGCGCGTGCGCGATATTCAGGCGGAACTGTCAGTCGTCACCGGTCTTCCGGTCTATGTGCAAAACGACGCGACCTCGGCCTGCGGGGCGGAACTGGTGTTCGGCACCGGCGACCGTCCCCGGGATTTCCTGTATTTCTATTTCGGCTATTTCATCGGTGGCGGCCTTGTGCTGAACGGCCAGTTGTTTCTGGGCCGCAGCGGCAACGCCGCCGGCGTCGGCCCTCTGCCGATACCGGGCCCACAGGGCGCCTTGCGCCGCTTGTTCGATGTCGCCTCGATGTCTGTCCTTGCGCGGTCAATGGAGGCGGCGGGAGAGTCGTCCGATCACCTGTGGGAAAGCCCCGACGCCTGGCAGGTCAGCGAGCGCATCCTGCGCGAATGGATCGAGGGCGCAGCCGAGGGCCTTGCCATCGCCACCCTGTCCGCCGCTGGTCTTCTGGAACTGGAAGCCGTGCTGATCGACGGCTGGATGCCGCCCGATATCCGCGCTCAGGTGACGGAATCGACCAGAATTGCCCTGAACCGGCTTGATCTGTCCGGCATCACGCCGGTCATGGTGCGCGAAGGCACTGTCGGCGCGCAGGCCCGTTCGCTGGGGGCGGCGGCCATCCCGCTCAGCCAGCGCTATCTGATTGACCAGAACGCCGCCCAGCGCGAAGGGTGACGCGGCAGGTGCGGCGATCTTCGGCCGCCGGCCTAGAACAGCGCCGCGTTCAGCCACAGATGCGTGGCAACGGCGGCAGCATAGCCCAGCGCGATCGCCCAGCTCCATCTCAGATGGCTCATGAACGTATAGGTGCCCCGCGCCTGGCCCATCAGCGCCACCCCCGCCGCTGATCCGACCGACAACAGCGACCCGCCCACGCCGCAGGTCAGGGTGATCAGCAGCCATTGCCCCTCGGACAGGCCGGGGTCCATCTTCAAGACCGCGAACATCAACGGGATATTGTCCACAATGGCCGACAAAAGCCCGATCAGGACATTTGCCGTCGTGGGGCCCAGCCCGGTGTACAAAAGCTCTGACGCCAGCGCGAGATAGCCCAGCACCCCCAGCCCCCCGACCGCGAACAGGATGCCAAAGAAGAACAGCAGCGTGTCCCATTCCACCCGTGCCATCTGGTGGAAACTGTCCAGCACCATCTCGGCATCCTTGGCGCGCCCCGCCCGCAGCGACAGCGCCCAGGCCCAAAGCTGCAGATAGCCAAGCCCCAGCATCATGCCCAACGCGGGCGGCAGGTTCAAAAAGTTGCGGAAAAGAACCGCAGTCACGATGGTCAACGCAAACAGCACAGCCACGCCCAAGGCTCCGGGCTTGGCGCGCGTGTTATCCTCTGTTGGCTCCGGCGCGCCCGCAGGCAGGGCGAAGGACAAGATCACCGCCGGCACTAGCCAGTTCACCACCGAGGGCACGAACAGCGCGAAGAAATCGCCGAAGGCCAGCTTGCCCTCTTGCCAGACCATCAGCGTGGTGATGTCGCCAAACGGACTGAACGCCCCGCCGGCATTGGCCGCAACCACCGTGGAAACCGCTGTCACAGAGACGAAACGCGCACTGTCCCGCCCCAGCGCCAGCACCACCGCGCCGATCACCAGCGCCGTCGTCAGATTGTCCAGCACCGCCGACAAGAAGAAGGCCAGCACGCCCGTCAGCCAGAACAACCGCCGATAACTGAACCCCCGCGCCACCAGCCGGGCGCGCAACATGTCAAAGGCCCGGCGCTCCTCCAGCGTGTTCACGTAAGTGATGGCCACCAACAGGAACAACAGCAGCGCGCCATAATCGGCGATCATCTCCATCGCCTGCCGCTGCACCTCGTCCGCCGCACCCTCCCGGGTGAACACAAAGCCGATCAGCCCCCAGATCAGCCCCGCCGCCAGCATCACCGGCGCCGATTTCCGCAAATGCAGAGCCTCTTCCGCGATCACCAGCCCATAGGCGACAACGAAAATCGCCAGCGACAGCAGGCCCGCCCAATGCCCCGTCAGATCGGTATTCACCATGCCGCGCCCCCTTGGTTCCCGCCACAGTCCCCGGGGCACGCAGCAGCGTCAACCCAAGTCGCAGGGTCTGGTCTGGCGCAGGTCTGGCATGGGTCCGATGCAGCCCGGTCACTTTCCTGACCATCCGGTCAAAAACCCCTTGCCGCGCTGGACAGGGCAATCCGCCCCATGCGAGTGTTCCTTCATCCTGCGAGGCCGCTCCATGTCCACCGACACCGCCCTGAAGCCTCCGGCTTCCCCCACGACGCCCAACCTGCCGCAACTGGCCCATGCCCGAAATCCGGGCATGGCGCTGGACCTTGACTGGGTGGCCGGCGTGCAAGCCAACACCTCGGCGATCGAGCGGCGCGCGGCAACGCTGCCGGGCCGCCGCTCGGTCAAAAAGGACTATCAGGCCGCCTGGCTTCTGAAAGCCATCAGCGTCATCGACCTGACCACCCTGTCCGGCGACGACACCCCGGGCCGTGTCGCCCGGCTTTGCGCCAAAGCCAGCCAACCCGTCCGCCCCGACATGCTGGACGCCCTCGGCATGACCGGCCTGACCGTCGGCGCAGTCTGCGTCTATCACGAGATGGTCGAACCCGCCGTCCGCGCGCTGGAAGGCTCCGGCATCCCAGTGGCGGCAGTTTCAACGGGCTTTCCCGCCGGCCTGTCGTCCTACCGCACCCGGATCGAGGAAATCGGCGACAGCGTCAAAGTCGGCGCCCGCGAGATCGACATCGTCATCTCCCGCCGCCACGTCCTGACCGGCAACTGGCAGGCCCTGTATGACGAAATGCGCGAGATGCGCGCCGCCTGCGGTGAGGCCCACGTCAAGGCGATCCTCGCCACCGGAGAGCTTGGCACCCTGCGCAACGTCGCCCGCGCCAGCCTCGTCTGCATGATGGCCGGCGCCGATTTCATCAAGACCTCCACCGGAAAAGAGCCTGTGAACGCCACTTTGCCCGTCACCCTGACCATGACCCGCGCCATCCGCGACTATGAAGCCCGCACCGGCTACAAGGTCGGCTACAAACCTGCGGGCGGAATCTCCAAGGCCAAGGATTCGCTGGTCTATCTCTCCCTGATGCGCGACGAACTGGGCCTGCCCTGGTGCCAACCCGACCTCTTCCGCTTCGGCGCCTCCTCCCTCCTCGGCGATATCGAGCGGCAGTTGGAACACCACCTCACCGGCACTTACTCCGCCGCCAACCGCCATGCGATGGGCTGATCCGATGACCAAACCGACCATCCGCGAGATTTTCGACGCCATGTCCTACGGCCCCGCCCCCGAAGGCCATGCGGAGGCCCTCGCTTGGCTCGCCAAGCACAAAGGCCGCTTCGGCCACTGGATCGACGGCGCCTTCACCAAGCCGGGGCACACCTTCGCCACCAAGAACCCCGCGACCGGAGACATCCTCGCCGAGGTTACCCAAGGCACCGCCGCCGACCTGAACGCCGCCGTCACCGCCGCCCGCCGCGCCCAAGTCAAATGGGCCCGCACCCCCGGATACCAACGCGCCCGCATCCTCTACGCTCTCGCTCGCCTCGTGCAAAAGCAAAGCCGCCTTTTCGCGGTGCTAGAGACGTTGGGCAACGGCAAACCCATCCGCGAATCCCGCGACATCGACGTCCCCTTGGTGGCACGGCACTTCTATTACCACGCCGGCCTCGCCCAACTGCTCGACGCCGAACAACCCGACATGGAACCCTTGGGCGTCTGCGGTGCCGTCATCCCGTGGAACTTCCCCCTGCTGATGCTCGCGTGGAAGGTCGCCCCCGCCCTCGCCGCCGGCAACACGATCGTCCTGAAACCCGCCGAATGGACCCCCCTCACCGCCCTTCTGTTCGCTGACCTCTCCCGCGAGGCCGGCCTGCCCAAAGGCGTCCTCAACATCGTCACCGGCGACGGCGACACCGGCGCAGCCCTCGTCGCCCACCCCGGCGTGGACAAGATCGCCTTCACCGGCTCCACCGACGTCGGCCGGAAAATCCGCCAAGCCACCGCCGGCACCGGCAAGGCCCTCACGCTCGAACTCGGCGGCAAATCGCCCTACATCGTCTTCGACGACGCCGATCTGGACTCCGCCGTCGAGGGCCTCGTCGACGCGATCTGGTTCAATCAGGGCCAAGTCTGCTGCGCTGGCTCCCGCCTCCTCGTGCAAGAAGGCGTCGCGGACCGCTTCTACACCAAGCTGAAGCGCCGCATGGACGACCTGCGCTTCGGTGATCCCTTGGACAAATGCATCGACGTCGGCGCCGTGGTCGACCCCGAACACCTCGCCCGCATCACCGCCCTCGTCGATGCCTGCCAGGGCGGCGAAATCTACCGTTCCGCCTCCCCCGTCCCGGCGGGCTGCTTCTACCCCCCGACCCTCATCACCGGCCTCTCCACCGCCCATCCCCT
>JANLQT010000003.1:0-6943 GCA_031368035.1 Rhodobacterales bacterium
CATGTGATGCGGCTGAAGCTGGCGGGGGATGGTGGCCCGGGGATGGTGGCCCGGGGATGGTGGGCGGTGACGGTCTCGAACCGCCGACATTCTCGGTGTAAACGAGACGCTCTACCAACTGAGCTAACCGCCCCCGGGGATGGGGGATACACGGATGCGGGCGCGGCGTCCAGCGGGGTCGAAGGGCGAAATTTCTTCGAAGAAATTTGCAAATCTTTTCGAAAAGATTTGGCCTCACCGGCCAACCTCTTCCCCCACAAGCAAAAAGCGCGAGGCAACGCCCGCGCTTTTCCGAAAGGATGGTGGGTCGCATAGGGATCGAACCTATGACCCCTACCGTGTGAAGGTAGTGCTCTACCGCTGAGCTAGCGACCCGGGTCCGCCGCCTCTTAGCTATCTTCGCCGGGCTCTGCAAGAGGCTCCGCACCGCCTTCGGCCACGGCCCTGCCGCCCTGGTCGCCGCCCTGCCCGCCGCCTTGCCCGCCCCCGGTGCCGCGGCGCAACTTGATCGTCATCGTGCCCGTCGCTGTCTCGGCCTGCTTGACGACCCGCAGCTTTCCAAGCCCGGGCAGGTTCAGCACCTGCGCGGCGCCCAGGGCATCACCCATTTCCTTCAGCATGGCTTCGATCACCGAGCGGACTTGCGGCTTTTTGGCCCCGGTCGAGGCCGTCACCTTCTCGATCAGATCCTTCAGCTTCACCTCAAGATTGGCCTTTTCCACCAGCGCACCACCGCCCGCCCCGGGCGCGGCAGTTCCCTTGGCGGCGCGCGCCTTGGCCGGACCCGGCGCTCCGGCACCCTTGGCCGCCCTGTCCGTCTTGCCGGCAGGCATTTCGCCCTCGCCAGATGCGGCTTTGTTCGCAGGTGTGGTGGCCATGTTCCCAGACTCCGTTGGATTTCGGCAGAGATTATCCACCGCGTGGCTACAATTCTACCAAAGAGGCCGCAAACAACCGGTAAACGGCGGCAATTGCCGAAAATGCAACGGTCGCACCCGATAAAGGGCGCGACCGTCTGTCTTTGGAGGCGCCTAGAGGCCCCCGTTCAGTGGGCCCCGTTCAGTGGGCTGTGGCCGAAGGCGGCGCTTGCGAGGCAATCGCCGCACGCGCGGCGGCTGCGGCTTCTTCCGCGACCTCGTCCCACTCGACCGGCACCGGCTGACGGACCAGCGCGCGGGCCAGCACTTGGCGCACATGGGTCACCGGCACGATCTCAAGCCCCGCCTTCACGTTCTCTGGGATCTCGATCAGGTCCTTGGCGTTTTCTTCCGGGATGAACACCGTCTTGATGCCGCCCCGCAGCGCCGCCAGCAGCTTTTCCTTCAAGCCGCCGATGGGGAGCGCATTGCCGCGCAGGGTCACTTCACCCGTCATGGCGATGTCCTTGCGCACCGGGATGCCGGTAATCACCGACACGATCGAGGTCACCATCGCCAGACCGGCAGAGGGGCCGTCCTTGGGCGTCGCGCCTTCCGGCAAGTGCAGGTGGATGTCCATCGTCTCGAACTTCGGCGGCTTCACGCCCAGCTCGGGACTGATCGAGCGCACATAAGACGCAGCCGCTTCGATGGATTCCTTCATCACATCACCCAGCTTGCCGGTGGTCTTCATCCGGCCCTTGCCCGGCAGCTTCAAGGCTTCGATCTGCAACAACTCGCCGCCGACCGAGGTCCAGGCCAGCCCCGTCACCACGCCCACCTGATCTTCCGTCTCGGCCAGACCGTGATGGAAGCGGCGCACACCCAGATATTCTTCGACCTTGGCCGGGTCCACCGACACCGCCTTGGTCTTGCCTTTCAGGATATCCGTGACGGCTTTGCGGGCGAGTTTGGCGATCTCGCGCTCAAGGCTGCGCACCCCGGCTTCGCGGGTGTAATAGCGCACGATATGGGTCAGGGCCTCGTCCGAGATTTCGAACTCGCCCTTCTTCAGACCGTTGGCCTTCACCTGCTTGTCCAGAAGGTGACCCCTGGCAATCTCGCGCTTTTCATCCTCGGTGTAGCCCGACAGCGGAATGATCTCCATCCGGTCCATCAGCGGGCCGGGCATGTTGTAGGAGTTCGCCGTGGTGATGAACATCACGTTGGACAGGTCATATTCGACTTCAAGGTAGTGGTCCGAGAAGCTGAAGTTTTGCTCCGGGTCCATCACCTCAAGCAAAGCCGACGCCGGATCGCCCCGGAAGTCCTGCCCCATCTTGTCGATTTCATCAAGCAGGATCAGCGGGTTGGTCGTCTTGGCCTTTTTCAGGGCCTGGATGATCTTGCCGGGCATGGAGCCGATATAGGTGCGCCGATGCCCGCGGATTTCGCTTTCATCGCGCACGCCGCCCAGGCTGATGCGGATGAATTCCCGCCCTGTGGCTTTCGCCACCGAACGGCCAAGCGAGGTCTTGCCGACGCCCGGAGGGCCGACGAGGCACAGGATCGGGCCTTTCAGCTTGGTCGAGCGCGCCTGTACCGCCAGATATTCGACGATGCGTTCCTTGACCTTTTCCAGACCGTAGTGATCGGCGTCCAGCACCTTCTGGGCCTCGATCAGGTCTTTCTTCACGCGGCTTTTCACGCCCCATGGCACGGCCAGGAGCCAGTCGAGATAGTTGCGCACCACCGTCGCCTCGGCAGACATCGGCGACATGGTTTTCAGCTTTTTCAGCTCGGCTTCCGCCTTCTCGCGCGCTTCTTTGGAGAATTTGGTCTTGTGCACCCGCTCCTCGAGTTCGGCCATCTCGTTGCCGCCGTCCTCGTTGTCACCAAGTTCCTTCTGAATGGCCTTCATCTGCTCATTCAGATAATATTCGCGCTGGGTCTTCTCCATCTGGGTCTTGACGCGCGACTTGATCTTGCGCTCGACCTGAAGGACGGACATTTCGCCCTCCATATGGCCATAGACCTTCTCCAGCCGCTCGGCGACAGACAGGGTTTCCAACAGCTGCTGCTTTTGGGCGACGTCGATGCCGAGATGTCCGGCGACGAGGTCGGCCAGACGCGCTGGTTCGCGCGCTTCGCCGACAGCGGCGAGTGCTTCTTCAGGAATGTTCTTGCGGATCTTGGCGTATTTCTCAAAATCCTCGCTGACGGCGCGGGTCATCGCTTCGACCGAGGCCGCATCGCCGGGAAATTCGGTCAGCGCGGCAACCTTCGCCTCGAAGAACGACGGGTTCTCGACGAACTCGGTGATGCGGACGCGGGCCTTGCCTTCGACCAGCACTTTGACGGTGCCATCGGGAAGTTTGAGCAGTTGCAGCACGTTGGCGAGAACGCCGACGCGGTAGATCCCCTCGGTGCCCGGATCATCGACCGAGGGGTCGACTTGGCTGGACAGCAGGATCTGCTTGTCATCGGCCATCACGTCTTCAAGGGCGCGGACCGACTTTTCCCGGCCCACGAACAGCGGCACGATCATATGGGGAAAGACCACAATGTCGCGCAGCGGCAGGACGGGATAGCTGATGGAAAGGGTATCGCTCATCTTGTTTCCTTGTCAGTGGCGGAAGGCCCTCGCCCCGGATGCGGCAGCCTGAAGGACTTCCCCTGTTCGAATGGCTTATCTGGGTGTTCAAGGCGCCTTCGTCAACCACATCTGGTCATCACATCTTTGGCCTATCATGCGACCGGGACCGCCAAGGGGCAAGGGTGGATTTGGTGAACAATGGAACCGGTTGTTCCCGGGTTCCGGGGGTGAAGCAGCGGAGGCTTCGCCATTTCTTTTGTTTGGAAAGGTTGGGGGTTTCACACCCCCAAACCCCCGTGGAGGTATTTGTCCCCGCGGTGATGGGGCAAGGGTCAGAGCTGGGGTCAGAGAGGGGGTCAGAGAAGGGGGATGTCGCCTGCGGCCTGCTGGCGGCGGAAGTCGGCGGCGAAGGCGGGCAGGCGGGTTTCGGCGATGGCGGCGCGCAGGTCTGCCATCAGCTGCTGGAAGTAGTGCAGGTTGTGCCAGGTCAGCAGCATCGAGGCGATAATTTCGCCGGATTTGTAGACATGGTGCAGATAGGCGCGGGAGTAGGAGCGGCAGCAGGGGCAGATGCAAGCCTCGTCCAGCGGGCGGGGGTCGTCCTGGTGGCGGGCGTTTTTGAGGACCACCGGGCCGCGCCTTGTCCAGGCCTGTCCGGTGCGGCCAGAGCGGGAGGGGAGGACACAGTCCATCATGTCCACGCCGCGTTCCACCGCGCCGACAATGTCGTCGGGCTTGCCGACGCCCATCAGGTACCGGGGTTTGTCTTGCGGCAGCAGGCCGGGGGCATAGTCGAGGACCTGAAACATCGCCTCTTGCCCCTCGCCCACGGCGAGGCCGCCAATGGCATAGCCATCAAAGCTGATTTCCGTGAGTTTTCCGGCGCTTTCGGCACGCAGTTCGGCGTTCACGCCGCCTTGCATGATGCCGAACAGGGCATGGCCCGGACGGTCCCCGAACGCATCCCGGCTGCGCTGTGCCCAGCGCATGGACAGGCGCATGGATTTGGCCACCGCCTCGTCCGTCGCGGGCAAGGCGGGGCATTCGTCGAACGCCATCACGATGTCGGAGCCGAGCAGCTTCTGGATTTCCATGCTGCGCTCGGGCGACAGCAGGTGTTTGGAGCCGTCGATGTGGCTGGAGAACTTGACGCCTTCCTCGGTCAGTTTGCGTAAAGAGGCGAGGCTCATCACTTGAAAGCCGCCCGAGTCGGTCAGGATGGGCCGCTGCCAGTTCATGAACTGGTGCAGGCCGCCGAGGCGGGCGATCCTTTCGGCGGTGGGGCGCAGCATCAGGTGATAGGTGTTGCCCAGCAGGATATCGGCCCCGGTGGCGCGCACGCTTTCGGGAAGCATGGCCTTGACGGTGGCGGCGGTGCCGACCGGCATGAAGGCGGGGGTGCGGATGTCGCCGCGCGGGGTGGTGATCACCCCGGTGCGGGCCTTGCCGTCCACAGCCAGGACGGTTAACTTGATCCCCGTTGCCATGAAACCCTTCCACTCGATCCAGTCCGCGCCCTTCTTTACCAAGCCCGCAGGCTTGCCAAGCCCCCAACATGCCAGGCCGCGCAGAACCAGGACGGGGAGATGGGGCCGCTGTCGCCTATTTCGGCTGCTTGAGGCGCAGACGGCGCTGCCGGTTTGCTTCCCGCAGAGTCTTGTAGGTGTCATCACCGACCAGACGACGCGCCGCAGATTTCGTGCCACGGCGCAGTTTTGACAGCAGGGACGACGCGACTTGTCTCGGGGCGCGATCGCGATACGGGCTCGCGCCCAGTCCTTCACTGATCAAGCGCAACAGCCGTTCGCGAGTCTTTTGATACTCCACCGGGGAAATGGCGGCGGCAGGTCCGGTCTTGCGCAGATGGACAAAGAATTCGTGGCCCGTCGGCGGCGAAATTTCCACGATTTCCAGGTCCAGCAAACCCAGATAGCGCAAATCGCGCAGCATCAGTTCCAGCGAGTGGTTGAACATGATCGTGCAATGGGTGTCGTGATAGGTGCCCGGGGATTTCAATGCGTCCAGATACCGGTCAAACGCGTCTTTCAGATCGCCCACCAGCCGAAAGCCCTGCGGATCGTCGGTCGCAATGTTGCAACCCGGCCGCTCGTCCGTTCCGATCACATAGACCGACCGGTTTGCGGCGAGGTCGAACACCTGTGCCGGAGTTGGCTGGCTTGAATTGGTGTAGAAGGACGACAACCAGTCGCCGAGCCGCGTGGGCATCCGGAAGTAATCGAAACAGGCGCGACAATCTGGCACCGCCATGCTGAGCATGCCGCCCGGCTTCAGTGCCGTCGTGCAGCCATGCAGGAATTTGACCGGATTGGGCAGATGTTCGAAATTATGCGAGGACACGACGTGGTGGATCTGCCCCGAAAGCCCTTTCTGCTCGACCATCTCACCGATATTCGACGCGTCCCCGACAATATCGACCGCCTCGATTTCCGCGATCCGCGTGTCGGCTATCAACGGATCGCGCGCCGCATATTCCCGCAGCTTCGCGGTGTCGAAGACATCAAGGATCAGCGTGTTGAAGCCCTTGGATTTCGGCAGGGCGGGATTGAAATACGGCGCCACCTCTATTCCCATCGCGCTGGGATCGATGTGCTTCAAAAGCTCCTCGGCACGAGCCATATGCGTTTCCCTGCCTTTTGATATTGACGCCCGGAGCCGCAGGACATTGCCAGGAAAAGGCCGTCACCGCCAATCCCAGCTACCACTTTTCGCGAAAAAGAGGAAGGACGCCTCGCCCTTCCCCTTTGATTTCATGCCGCCGATTCCTCAGCTACACCCGCTCGTGCCGCCGCAGGTGTTGCACTTCATGCAGGTGCCGTTGCGCACCAGCGTGTAGTTGCCGCACTCGCCGCAGGGATCGCCTTCGTAGCCCTGCATCTTCGCCTTCACGCGGGCGTCCATGCCGACCACTCCGGTGGCAATCGCCGTGCTGGCATAAGCCGCCTGCGTCTCCGAGAACCCCGTCACCGGCCCAGCCCCGGATTGCGAGGCGATCCCGCCCTGGAACACCATCAGTTCCTGCGGCAACCGCTTCCGCAGATACCCCGTGGACGAAATCGACTTGAGCATCTCGATGGACCGGGTCGCCGCCGCATCGGGCACTTCGCCGAAGTTGCGCTTGCCCTCGTCCACGCCGCGCCCCAGGTCGTCGAACGCATGACCCGTAGGCTTCACATGCGCCAGATCGGTGCGGTCGAGGTAGGAAATCGCCAGTTCCCGGAAGATGTAATCCAGGATCGAAGTTGCATTCTTGATCGCCTCATTGTCCTGCACCATGCCCGCCGGTTCAAACCGGGTGAAGGTGAAGGCTTCCACATATTCCTCCAAGGGCACGCCGTATTGCAGGCCAACCGAGATCGCGATGGCGAAGTTGTTCATCATCGCCCGGAAGCCCGCGCCTTCCTTGTGCATGTCGATGAAGATTTCGCCCAGCCGCCCGTCGCCGTATTCGCCGGTGCGCAGGTAAACCTTG
>JANLQT010000051.1:0-16654 GCA_031368035.1 Rhodobacterales bacterium
GCCGAAGCCGCGCAGGCCGCGCTGCGCCGTCTTGGGGTGACGCATATCGACCCAAGGGCCGAGATTGGCTCGTATGGCCCGGGCGATCAGATGCTGGTGCGCCTTGCTGCAACCTTGATCGAGGCGCCGGGGCGCGCGCCATGGGCCTATGTGATGGACGAGCCGACTGCCGCCCTGACCGGCGCCGAGGCTGAACGTCTGTTCACCGCGATTGGCGCGCTGCGGGCGGCGGGCAGCGGCGTGATGTATGTCTCGCACCGGATGGACGAGGTGCTGCGGCTGGCGGACCGGGTGACGGTCTTGCGCGACGGTCGTCCGGTCTCGACCCTGCCGATTGACGCGACCTCACGCGAGCAGATCATCCGCGACATGACCGGGCGAGAGATGTCGAACCTTTTGCCGCCAGTGGGTGACCGCGCCGCGCCTGTGCCATTGCTTCAGGTGCAGGACCTGTCGGCGGGGCCGGTGCAGGGGGTCAGCTTTGCGGTGGGGGCGGGTGAGATTTTCGGCATTGCGGGCCTGTCCGGGTCAGGCCGCAACATGCTGCTGCGCGCGCTGATCGGCGCGGTGCCGCGTCAGGGCTCTGTGCGGCTGAACGGACAGGCTTTGGGCGCGACGCCTGCAGAAAGCTGGGCGGCGGGTCTGGCCTATGTGCCGCGAGAACGGCGCTCGGAAGGCCTGATGTTGCTGCGCCCCTTGTCGGAAACCATCGCTTTGCCGCATCTGTCCGCGCTGTCCAGACTGGCGCTGGTCAGTCAGGCGAAGGTTGCCGATCTGGTCGCGCGCTTTGCAAAGGAAGTGCGCCTGAAAGCCCAAGGCGGGCATCAGGTGGCGGCAGAGTTGTCGGGCGGCAACCAGCAGAAGGTCTTGTTCGCCCGTGCCCTGGCGGGAAACCCCAAGGTGATGCTGCTGGACGAGCCGACGCGCGGTGTGGATGTGGGCGCGAAATTCGACATCTATGCCACCGTCCGCGCCCGGGCGGCGCAGGGCGCGGCTGTTGTCGTCGTCTCGTCCGACCTGCCCGAACTGATCGGCCTGTGCGACCGCATTGCCATCATGGCGGCGGGCCGCCTGCGCCGGATCGTGCCGGCCGCGGGGCTGACCGAGGCGGCCTTGCTGGCCCATTGCTATGACACCGAGGCCGCCTGAATGGCCAGATTCCTGCGCCATTACGGCACGCTGATCGGCATGGCGGCGATCATCGGCATCTTTTGGGTGCTGCTGCCGTCCACCTTCATGACGGCGCAGAACTGGCTGAACATCAGCCAGCAAATCTCGATGCTGGTGGTGGTGGCGGTGGCGATGACGGTGGTCATGGTGATCGGGGACTTTGATCTGTCGGTGGGGTCGATGGCCTCGCTGGCCGGAGTTTTTGCGGCGGTTCTGTTCACGTTTGGCTGGCCGGTCTGGGCGGCGGTGGCCGCGGCGCTGGTGCTGGGACTGGTCGGCGGGCTGTTCAACGGCGTGCTGGTCAGCGTGGTCGGCATCCTGCCGTTCGTGGCCACGCTTGCGACGCTGACCATGTATTCGGGTGCGGCCTTCATCGTGTCGGGCGGCAAGACCATCTTTGGCCGCGATATCCCGCCATCTTTCGCGGATTTCGCCAAATCCGGCATCGCTTTGGGCACGGCTGCGGGCAGGCCGGTGACGCTGCCCGCGCTGACCATCCTGGCGCTGGCCCTGACCGCGCTGGTGCTGGTGGTGCTGGAGTTGACGACCTATGGACGGCGTCTGTACGCCATCGGCGGCAATGCCGAAGCGGCGCGGCTGGCCGGGATCAAGGTGACGGCGTTGCGGCTGAGCGCCTATGGCTTCACCGGGGTTGGCGCGGCGATTGCGGGGCTGATGTATGCCTCTCGTGTCGCGTCCGCCAATCCGACGCAGGGCGCGGGATTGATGCTGACGGCGATCGCGGCGGTGTTTCTGGGCATGACCCTGACGCGGCATGGCCAGCCACGGGTGCTGGCGACTCTGGCGGGCGTGGTGGTGTTGGGCGTGATGGACAACGGGCTGACCCAGTTGCAGGTGGACAGCTATGTCCGCGAGGTTCTGGTCGGTGCCATCATTCTTCTGGCCGTGTCGATCAGCGCGCTGGGCCGCAAGGCCACCGGGCGCGGCTGAGGCGGCGCGGTGAAGGTGGCGCGGCTGAGGCGGCGCGGCTGGGGCGGGGCGGCACAATCGGCAGGCAGCTACCAGACGACCGGATGGGTTTGCCCGGTCGCCACGTTGACAAAGCCGTCCGGCGCAAGGGGGGACGGCGCCACCAGCACCCAGCGCCAGGGGGCACAGGTCAGGGTGGCGAAGGCCAGACGCTCGGGGAAGCCGGGTCCCCAGCGCGGGGAATAGGTGGGCTCGTACATCCACTCGATCTGTTCGGCTTGCCGGTACAGTTCATGCATTTCGGCATCAAGGTCCGGGGCCGGGCGCTGGGTCATCAGGCCGCCGACCTCGTAACGCACGGTGGCGAGGACGCTGCCGCCTTGCACCAGCGCCCAGCCGCCTTGCAGGTCGCGCAGGGTGTTGACCGCTTGCGCCATGGCGGCGTCGGAGGAACCTGTGACCCAGATGTTGTGCTTGTCGTGGCCCATCGAGCAGGCGAGCGCGGTATCCGGCGTGCGCGGGCCGGTGCCAAGCCAGAACATCTTCGAGGTTTTCCCCGCGCCCGAGAACCGGTCGACGATGGCGAATTTGGTGACGTTGCGGGCGGGGTCGCGCTGTACCGCGCCGCCCTGGACGGGCATTTCCATGGTGAGGAAGTCCTCGGCCCAGTGGAACGGGCGCAACAAGGCGGCCCGCATGGTGGTGCGCCCGGGGGCGGCGGGAATTTCGAAATCCTGCGCGGTGATGTCGCGGCCGATGTTGATGGTTTGGGTGGCCCAGTCGGGCCAGAAGATTGCCGGGACTGGCCCCAGGTATCGGGGGCCGGTTGAGACCTTTTCTCCATCCGCCCAGACTTCGGCAATCGACAGGCTTGCCACGTCATCCAGCAGCACGATATCGGCAAAGCGTCCCGGCGCGATGGACCCGACCCACGGCGTCAGGCGCATGTGGCGGGCGGGGTTGATCGTGACCAGTTGCAGGGCGATGTCGGGCGCAAGACCGGCCCCGATCGCCACGCGGACATTGTGGTCGGTGGCGCCGATCCGCAGCGTGTCGGAACAGGAACGGTCGTCGGTGCACAGCGCGAAGTTGGACCAGTCGGTTTGACCGGCGGCCAGCAGGCCCCTGATGATCTCGGGCGCGGAATGGGGGCGAAGTTCGATGAACAGGCCGCGGCGCAGCTTGTCCTGCACCTCGGCGGTGGTCCAGGCTTCGTGATCGGACGCCAGGCCAGCGGCGGCGAAGGCATTGATATCATTGACGTCGCGCAGTCCGGCGGCATGGCCTTCGACCACGCCGCGCTGTTCGAACGTGGCGCGGATCATGCCCCAAAGCCGGTCGTAGGAGGGGTTTTCGGGGTTCCAGACGGCGGGCCAGTCCATCACCTCGTCAAGGCCCGCGACCATCAACTGTTGTGCCATGAAGCCCTGCTGTTCGGCATAGCCGAAATGGCCGCCGCCCCATTCATAGGCCGTGGGCGGCACGGCAGAGCCGGGCAGGGGAAAAATCTTCATGGGCGAGCCGGCCCGGCGCGCGGTCAGCCAGAATTCCAGGTTGTGCGGGCCATCGACGTTGGAAAACTCATGGCTCGCCTCGCAGGTCCAGGTATTGCCGTGCGGCATCACCAGCGCGGCTTCGTGTTCGGGGGTCAGGTGACTGGATTCGATGTGCTTGTGCACCTCGCCAAAGCCCGGAACGGCGTGGAGGTGCCGGGCGTCGATGCGCTGTGCGACGTCGCCGGGGTAAGCGCCCGCTGGCCCGACCCAGGCGATGCGGCGGCCGGCGATGATGATCTCTTGATCGTCGTGCCAGGTGCGGCCGTGCACGTCGAACAGGCGCCCCACGCGCAGGGCGCGGGTTGCGGGGCGCTTGCCAAGTGCCACCAGCGCCAGGTTCTGCCGGATGCGGATTTCATCGGCGGCGTTGATCAGCAGATCGTCCGGCAGGGTCACGTCAGCTTGCCCTCGTCCAGCGCGCGCAGGATCCAGTCGCGATAGCGTTGGTCCTTGTCATTGACCTCGGGGATCACGCGCGAGGCTTCATCCATGAAGAACCGGTAGTCGCGGCCCATGCCCTGACCGCGCCTTGTGTGCATGTCGAGCGCGATGTCGGGGATTTCCGGCAGGCGTTCGCCCAAAGCCACAGAGTGTTTGGCCCAGTTCACCATGTCGTCGGATGTGCGGTCCTTGGGCGAGGTGGCCAGCACCCGGATGGCATGGGCGGCAAACAGGAAGCGGTCGCCGGTGGGGCGGTCATAGCGGTGGTGCTGCTGGAACAACGTCTCGATCAGGACCGGGGCCTGGGGGGTGCCAAGGCCGATATCTTCCACGGCGATGACGCAGAGGCGGGACCAGAGTTTGTCCTCCAGTTCCGGGCTGGTCAGATACATCTCCCAGCCCAGCAGCAGGGCATTGTCCAGAAGGCCGCGGCGGAGCGACTTTTGCAGCGCCGAGATAACCTCGTCGGCGGCCAGCCCGTGCTGGGTGGTGGTGCGCTGCCAGGGGTCGGAGGGTTGCTGGACATTGACCATCACAGCTGCCCCGCCGCCCAACCGGCGATCTGCGCCCAAAGCGGCGCGTAGCCGCTCCAGTCAACAAAGCCGGGGGGGGCCCAGTGCGGGCCGCAATCCGAGGCAAAGGCGACGGAGCGGCCCTTGCCGTGGGTGCCTGCGACGATCAGCGGGTCGGTGCCGACGGTGGCGATGGTGGTCGCCCCGGGCTTGGCCATGATCTGGTTGTAGCCCAGAAGCGAGGGCCAGTCGATGCCAAGGCCCGCCGCGATCGGGTGGTCCGGCGCTGCGACCGAGGGCGAAACCCCTTGCGGACATTCCACGCGGTCGTCGTGACGGTGCAGGGTGACGGGCAGGCACTCCTCGACCGCGGTGCCGGCATATTGCGCCTTGGCCTCGATGCCCTGAAAGGTCAGATAGCCGCCCACCATCACCAGGCCGCCGCCACCGGCCACATAGTCGCGCAGCGCGTGCAGGCGGTTCGGCAAGGGGGCCGAACGGGTGAAGGTGTCGGGGTGCAAAAGCAGCGTGTTGGCACCAATGTCGGACAGGATCACGCAGTCGTAAGCCGCCAGCGCTTGCGCCGTCTGGGGAAAGTCGCGGGCGGCGATGTGCGAGGGTTGGAAGGTGACAGTCCACCCTGCGCCTTCCAGCGCCGCGCGCAGCCAGCGCACACCTTCGGCATATTCGGTGGTGGTGAAGCTGTCGAAGCCCTTCTGGTGGACTGAATGAACGGTCCAGGATTCTCCGGCGATCAGGATGTTGCGTCTGGTCATGTGACACTCCTCTCAGCAAAGGGGGCGACTGATTTGCGTTGCACCAGCTCCACCGGCAACCGGCTAAGGCGCGCGGTATTTTCGCCGTGGATCAGGGCCAGCAGCACCTGGAACGCAAGCCGGCCCATTTCGGGCACCGGTTGGCGGATCGTGGTCAGGGGCGGGTTCACCAGGTCAGCGAAGGGCATGTCGTCAAAGCCGATCAGGGACATGTCCTGCGGGACCGACAGGCCGGCGCGCTGGAAGGCACCGAGAACGCCGATCGCCAGATAATCGGAACTGGCAAAGATGGCGCTGGGGCGCGGGTTCAGGCCAAGGAGGATCGTTGCGGCCTGATCGCCGAAAGCGCGGCTGTAATCGCGCAACAGCACGGCTTGCGGCGCGGCGGGCAGCCCCGCCTCTGCCATGGCGCGTTCAAAGCCGGCCTTGCGCTCTTGCACGCTCATCAGTCCGGGCGGGCCGCCGATGAAAGCGATATGCCGGTGACCGGCGGCAATCAGGTGCCGGGTTGCCAGCCAGGCCCCGTGTTCGTTCTGCGCGAACACGCGGCAGAGGCCGATGCCAGGCACGTCTTCGTCCAGCAGAACCACCTTGTCATCATCGGCCAGAAGCCGCGCCAGCGCACCGTCGTCGGGCCGGCTGGTGATCAGGACCAGACCATCGACATGGCCATCGCGCATCCGGCGGACCGCGCCGATTTCGCGCAGGGGATCGCCGTGGGTCGAGGTCATGTAGACCGCATAGCCATGCTTTTCCGCCTCGGCTTCCACGGCGGCGGCAAGCTGGGCGAAGAACGGGTTGTCGATTTCAGGCGTGACAAGGCCGATGGCTTCGGCGCGGCCGGTGGACAGGCGTTTGGCCAGAAGGTTGGGCCGATAGTCCAGCGCGGCGATGGCCGCGTCGATCCGGTCGCGCGTGGCCTGCGGCAGGACGATGCTGCGGCCGAGATAGCGCGAAATGGTGGTGGGCGAGACGCCTGCCACGGCCGCCACGTCGTTTAGCGTGGACATGGCGGGACCTTAAAGGGCATGGCGCGCCCGCCAGTGTGCAATCAGGGCCAGATTTTCAGCGACGATGCCGGACAGCAGCGCCTCGCCTTTCGCGGCGGTGGCCGGGCGCGGATCGCCAAAGGTTCCGGTGGAGTTGAATTCTTTCAGTTGCATCGGTTCCAGCCCGAAGGTTGGCGGGAAGGTGGGGTATTCTGCCTGCGCGCGGCGAAGGTCCACCGCCTCGGGCCGCAGGGCCAGCATCATCGACGTCTCGACCTCGTCGGCGTGGAAAAAGCCTGGTCCTGCCGGAGGGCTGTCGCAGATCGCGGCGGCAAGGACATCAAGCCGGGGATAATCGAGATGCAGCACCGCAAGCCCGGTCTGCGCCAGCGTGCGGGCGGCAAGGGCAATGGGGTCTCGGTTGCCGAAATGGCCGTTGATCACGATCAGCCCGCGCACGCCCATGCGGTGCAGGCCGCCTCCGATATCCTCGATCACGGCGCGCAAAGTGGCGGGGGACAGCGACAGAGTGCCGGCAAAGGCCTCGTTGTTCCAGGCATCGCCATAAGCAATCGCCGGCAGCAGCAGCGCCGAAAGCGCCGCCGCCGTGCGCCAGGCAACGCCGCCCGCCAGATCCGTGTCGGTGGACAGCGGCAGGTGGTGTCCGTGCTGTTCGCAGGCGCCGATCGGCAGCACGGCCAGCACGCCATTTTGCACCGCGGTTGCCACATCGACCCAAGGCCTGCGCGCCAGATCTACGGGGCCGCTCACGGCGTCCGCACCTGTCTGCGGCGGTCTTGCACGCACTGCTGTTCCTTGCAAATTTGCGCAACGTGCAGGATTGCCGCCTTCTTGGGCACTTTCGGGCGTTGCATGGGATTTGGGCAGATACGCTGGAACGGCATTTGACAACACCTCGGCGAATGGCGAAACTTCATCAAGTAAACCGCTTTACCCCATCGAGGTCAAATGACTTCCACGCTGATTACCGACGCAACGATTCTGACGGTGGACGCGCGGAACAGCGTATTTGACGGCGGTTGGGTGGCGTTCGAGGACGGGCGCATCACCGGGGTCGGGCCGCGTGGGGCACAGCCCTCTTCTGCGACGTTTGACGAGGTCATCGACCTTTCGGGGCATCTGGTCATGCCCGGACTGGTGAACGCCCACACCCATTCCGCGATGATCCTGTTCCGGGGCCGCTCTGAAGGGCAGAGCCTTTTGACCATGGAGGGCTGGTACAACACGATCCGCGAGCCCGAGCTTTCGTTGGTCGCGGGCGACATTGCCCCGGCGGTGGCGCTGTCCTGCGCCGAGATGCTGTTGTCGGGCACGACGACGTTTTGCGACCAGTACTTCTTTGCCGCAGAAATCGCGCAAGCCGCCGGGAACAGCGGCATGCGCGCCATTGTCGCTTACGGGATTGTGCAATTGGGCGATCAGGCGCGCGGGGACGAGGAACTCGCCAAGGCGGCGGCTTTCATCGAGCAGCAGCGGTCGGCCGATGGGCGGATCATCCCGTGGTTCGGCCCGCATGCGCCCTATGTCGACAATACCGAGGACCTGCTGCGGGCCGAGGCGGCCATGGCGGTGACATACGGCGTGGGGATGCACCTGCACATGGCGGCAGGCCCCGAGGACAACACCGAAACGATGGCGCGCTATGGCCTGACGGCAACGCAGGCGCTGTGGCGGGACGGGTTCTTTGCCGGCCGCGTTCATGCCGCGCATTGTCTGAACCTGTCCGAGGCGGACATCGCGATTTTCGCAGGCGCACCGGCGGCCTCGGTCGCCTATTGCGCGACGGCGGGCCTGCGGTCGGGTCGGCCGGGGGCGTGCCCGGCAGTGGCGCTGCGGGCGGCGGGCGTCACCGTGGCGCTGGGCACGGACAATGTGGCCGCGAACAATTCCTACGACATGATCGCCGAAATGCGGGTGGCGGGGCTGGTCGCCTCGCACCGCGAAGGCGCGGCGCAGGTGATTTCCAGCGCCGATCTGGTGCGGATGGCCACGATCGAGGGCGCGCGGGCCTTGGGGCTAAGCCACGAGATCGGCTCGCTGGAGCCGGGCAAGGCTGCCGACATTATTGCCATTGACCTGCGCGGATCAGGCTATTCGCAAACGCCGGATTATGAAACGCTGCTGGTCTATTCCGGAGCCGGGCGCGATGTCTCTCAGGTCTGGGTCGCGGGCGAGCGGTTGGTCGAGGACCGGCAGTTGCAGCGGCGGCCCTATGCCGAGATCCGGTCGGCCTATTCGGCGACGTACCAGGAGTTCTGGGCCCGGGTTGAAACGAACAAGAACCGGGTCGAGACGAACAAGAAGGTGAATTGACGTGCCAACCAAGAACCGGCTGATCCTGGACACCGATGGCGGCGTGGATGACGCGCAGGCGCTGCTGATGCTGATCGCCAATGGGCGCGCGCCGGATGCCATCACCACGGTCTTTGGCAATGTCGGGCTGGAGGTGGCGACACGGAACATCCTTGCCACGCTGGCCGTGGCCGGGGCGAAGGTGCCGGTGCATGCCGGGGCGGGGCGGCCCCTGACGCAGCCGGTGATCGACGCGAAGCACGTTCACGGTGAAGACGGCTTGGGCGGCGCGCCGCGTCCCGCCGAAACCGGCAAGGCCGCCAGCGAGAATGCCATCGGTTTTTTGATCGACACGTTTCGCGCGGCCAGCGCCAAGGGCGAGAAGGTCGATATCCTGATGATCGGCCCCTTGACCAACCTTGCCCTGGCGCTGCGGCTGGACCCCAGCATCATCAACGGCATCGGCCAGCTGACCATCATGGGCGGCACCGTCCATGGCCGGGGCAATTCCACCCCCGCCGCCGAGTTCAACATCTTTGCCGACCCCGAGGCCGCCGCCATCGTGTTCGGCGCCGATATCGACACGCTGGTCGCCCCATGGGAAGCGTGCGTGGTGCACAACCTGACCGGCGCCGAAGTGGATGCCCTGCTGGCGGCCATTCCGGATGGTCCGCAAAAGGCGTTCTCTGCCGCGCTGGCCCGCCACGCAAGGCAGACCATCGCGGGCTATGGCGGCGGCGACAACTTCCGCTTTGTCGATCCCCTGGCCGCTGCGGCGGTGATCGACCCAAGCATCATCACCAAATCCCTTCGCGCATCGGTTGACGTCGCGCTTGCCCCCGGCATCACCCGGGGCATGACGGTTGTTGACCCTTCGGGCCGCCTGGGCACGCCCATGGTGACCCTGATCGAAGAGGTCCGGATGGAGCGGCTGATCGCCCTCTATGCGGCCTCGATTGCCTTCCCGAACCAAGAAACTTGAACCAACCCCAACAGGAGACGTCCCATCATGTTCAAATCCCTCTCCCGCCGGTCTGCGATCGGCCTGTTCTCGGCGGCGGCGCTGATGACCTCGGTCTCGGTCGGCGCTGTCTTTGCGGATGGCTATTCGAAAGACAACCCGATGAAGGTCGCGCTGGTGCTGCATGGCACGCTGGGCGACAAAAGCTTCTTTGACAGCGCCGCAGCCGGTATGAAAATGGCCGAAGAGCAGCTGCCCGTCACGGTCAAGATCATCGAGGCCGGCTATGACAAGACCAAGTGGCAGCCCGCCCTGGCCGATGCCGCCGACAGCGGTTACGACGTGGTGATCGCCGGCACGTTCGACATGACGCCCTATATCGTCGAGCTTGCCGCCCAGTATCCGGACGTCAAGTTCATCGACTTTGATGACAGCCCGGACTTCACCGGCGGTGCCAGCCCCAACGTGCTTGCGGTGATGTATGGCACATCGACGGCGGGATATCTGGCGGGCTATGCGGCGGCCAAACTGTCCAAGACCGGCGTTCTGGCCGAGATTGTCGGCATGGAATTCCCCACCGTCACCGATTTCAAGGTCGGCTTTGACCAGGGCGCCATGGCGGCCAATCCCGATATCAAGATCCTCAGCACCGTCGCGGGCACCTTCTCGGACCCCGCCAAGGGCAAGGAAATCGCGCTGGCGCAGTTTGCCCAAGGCGCCGACATCATCTTCCCGATTGCCGGCTCGACCGGGCTGGGCGCGCTGCAGGCCGCCAAGGAAAACGGCAAGCTGGCGGTCGGCGTGGACAGCGATCAGGCGACGATCTTCGCCGCGACCGATCAGGCCCAAGCCGACGTGATCTTCACCTCGGTTGAAAAGAAGGTCGGCCAATCGCTGTTCCTGGCGCTGAAGGGCACCATCGAGGGCACGCAAACCTATGGCGTGCGCGAGCTTTTGGGCCTGAAGGACGGCGCCGTGGGCATCTCGAAGAACGCCCAGTATGAAAAGCTGGTCCCGGCTGACGTTCGTGCCGAGGTCGATGCGATCGAGGCCAAGATCATGTCGGGCGAACTGGTGCCCGATACCGCGATGAAGTGAGCCGCTTTGGCGCCGCCGCATCTGGCGGCGCCACCCCTGTCCTTGAGAAGGATCAGCATGGCGCCGCTGCTTCAAGCCATCGGTATCAGCAAGACCTATCCGGGCGGCGTGCGCGCCAACGACGGCGTCATGCTGTCGGTTTCGGCGGGCGAAGTTCATGCGGTGGTCGGTGAAAACGGCGCCGGCAAATCGACGCTGATGAAGATCCTGTTCGGCATCGAGCGGCCCGATGCCGGAGAGTTGTGGCTGGACGGCAAGCCCGTCGGCTTTGCGGGTCCGCGCGAGGCGATTGATGCGGGCATCGGCATGGTGTTCCAGCACTTTTCGCTGGTGCCGTCGTTTTCGGTCTATGAAAACGTCGTGCTGGGGTCCGAGCCAAAGCTGGGCATGAAATTTGACCGCTCGCGCGCGATTGCCGAGGTCCGCGCTTTGTCCGAACGGTTCCGGCTGCATGTCGATCCCTTGCCGCCCGTCGGCCAACTGCCAGTGGGGCAGCAGCAGCGGGTGGAAATCCTGAAGGCTTTGTACCGGGATGCGCGCATCCTGATCCTGGACGAACCGACGGCGGTTCTGGCGCCGCAAGAGGTGGAAGAGCTGTTCATCGCCGTCCGCGCGCTAGTCGCCCAAGGGCGGACCGTCATCTTCATCGCGCACAAGCTTCCGGAAGTGCTGGAAATCTCGGACCGCATCACGGTCATGCGCGGCGGAAAAACGGTGGGCGAGGTCGGGCGGACCGAGGTGACCGAGCACAGCCTTGCGACAATGATGGTCGGGCGCGAGGTCGCGCTGCGGGTGGACCGCGCCGTCACCGCAGGCGCGATGGCCTGTGATATCAACGCGCTGAGCGTGAAAGGCGAGGGCGGCCAGCCCCTGCTGCATGACCTGAACTTGCGGGTGCATTCGGGCGAGATCGTGGGGCTGGTGGGCGTCGAAGGCAACGGACAGGCGGCCCTGCTTGGCGCGGTTTCGGGCGAGTTGCCGATGGCGGGGGGCGATGTCGCGCTGGGCGGCGTGTCCTTGGGGCGGCTGAGCGTGCTGGAACGGCGCGCGATGGGGGTTGCCAACATTCCTGAAGACCGGATCGCGCAAGGGCTGGCGGGCGGGGCAAGCGTCGCGGAAAATCTTGTGGCCACCAAGCTGGGCGACGGGCGCTTCGTGCGGATGGGGCTTTTGAACCTCAAGGCCATCAAGGCCAATGCGCAGGCGCTGATCGACCGGTTTTCGGTTCGGGTCGGCGGCCCGGGGCAGCCAGTGTCCACGCTGTCGGGCGGCAACATGCAAAAGGTCGTGGTGGCCCGCGAGTTGGCCGAGCAGCCGAAGCTGCTGCTGGTCAGCCAGCCCACGCGCGGGGTGGATCTGGGCGCGACCCAGTTCATCTGGCGGTCCCTGACCGAGGCGCGCGATGCCGGGGCGGCGGTGCTGCTCTCGTCGGCCGATCTGTCCGAACTGCTGGCGCTGTCGGACCGGCTGGTGGTGTTCTATCGCGGGCGCGTCGTCGCGGCCTTCCTGAACAGCGAGGCTCTGACCCCGGAAACGTTGGGCAGTTACATGCTGGGGCTGGCCGCGCAGACGCAAGATGAAATGAAGGTGGCCCTGCGATGAGCGGTGCAGCACAATTGGCCCGGCAGTCGCGCTGGGCCCAGGTCTGGCAAGAGGTGCAACGCGCGGCGATTGCCATTGCGGTCGCCCTGATCGTGACCGTGGTCGTGGTGGTGCTGACCTCCAAAACCCCGATGGAGGCGCTGGGCACTCTGCTGACCGCGCCGGCATCGAAGCCGCGCACCATCGGGCTGTGGTTTGACGATGTGGCAAAGCTGACGGTGACCGGGCTGGCCTTTTCACTGGTGTTTCAGGCCCGGCAGTTTGCCATGGGGGTACAGGGGCAGGTCTATGTCGGCGCGCTTGCCTCGGCCTATGTGGCTTTGTCGCCCATTGGCCAGACCTTTGCCGCGATCCCGCTGGGCATCCTTGCCGCCATGCTGGCCGGCGCGGTCTGGGGGTTCATTCCGGGGCTGGCCAAGGCGAGGCTGGGCGCCAACGAAATCGTCTCGTCGCTGATGCTGAACTATATCGCCATCGAGCTGTGCAACTTCCTTGTGCGCGTGGATTTGCGCGAAAAGCCCGGCGTGCTGACCACGCTGAAATTCCCCAAGACCGCGATTTTCCCGCCGCTTGTTCCGGGCACGCGCATTGATCTTGGGCTGATCCTGGCGTTGGTCGCAACGCTGGTGGTCTGGTTTGCGCTGTATCGCACGGCCTGGGGGCTGAAGTTGCGGTTGGTCGGGCACAACGCGCGGTTTGCCGAATATGCCGGCATCAAGGCGACGTTGATCATGGTGTCGGCGATGACCGCAGCCGGGGCGCTGGGGGGGATGCTGGGCGCGATGTTCGTGCAGGGCCAGACCTTCGGCAAGTTGACCGTGCAGTTCGAAGGCGGCCTCGCGTTCGAGGGGATTCTGGTCGCCATCGTGGCCCGCAGCAAACCCTTGGCCGTGCCGGTGGTGGCGATCTTCTACGGCTATCTGCGGCAGGGCGCGCAACTGATGAACATTCGCACCGATGTGCCAGCCGAGGTGATCGGCGTGGTGACGGGTATCATCATCCTTCTGGTGTCCTCGTCGTTCCAGGTGCCGGGCAAGGCGTGGCTGGCGAGCCTGTTCGGGCGCAGGGCGCCGGGCGTTTCAACCGGTGGAGCCGCCGAATGATGGAACTGCTTGTCACGGTGTTCTCTGCGGCGTTCTTCGTCACCGTCATCCGGACCACCACGCCGCTGCTGCTGGCCACGCTGGGCGGGCTGATCGCGGACCTGTCGGGCGCGCTGAATGTCGCGCTGGAGGGGCAGATGCTGGTGGGCGCCCTGACCTCGGTGATCGTTTCGGTCTATGCGCCCTGGTATGTCGCCGTGGTTGCCGGGCTTGCGGCGGGCGCTGGTCTGGGGCTGGTGATGGCCCTGTTCGCGCTGCGCCTGAAGGCCGACATCATTCTTGTCGGCTTTGCCATCAACATCATGGCCTCGGGCGGGACGGTGTTTGCGCTGGCGCTGGCCACGGGCGGCGACAAGGGCACCTCGATCAACCTTGCCTCCAAGGCCATTCCGCCGGTGGATCTGTCGTTCCTTGCCGTGATCCCCGCCATCGGGCCGTGGCTGGTGTCGCTGCTGTCAGGACACTCGGTGCTGTCATGGCTCGCCGCGTTCCTGGTGTTCGCGATCTGGTATTTCCTGTACCGCATGCCCTGGGGCCTTTGGCTGCGCGCCGTGGGCGAATACCCCGCCGCGCCCGAGGCGGCGGGCATCCCCCTGGGCGCCGTGCGGACCTGGAGCCTGATGGTTTCGGGCGCGCTGGCGGGCCTTGGCGGGGCGCAACTGGCGATGTTCAACTATGTCGGCTTTGCCCGCGACATGACGGCGGGGCGCGGGTTCATCGCGCTGGGTGCGGTGCTGCTGGGGGCGCGCCACCCCTTGGGCGCGCTGCTGGCGGCGCTGTTGTTCGGCGCGTTCGAGGGGCTGGCCGTCGTCATGCCGGGCCTGTTCGCCCACGCCCCGGCTGAACTGATCCGGATGATCCCGTTCGTGGTGACCCTTCTGGCGCTGGTGCTGTTCAGCTATCGTGCGCAGCGTGCCCGCAAACTGAAAACCGGGATTTTGGCATGACCCTGCCCGACGATCTGATCCTGCCCGACGACCTGATCCTGAACGCCGCGGACGAGGTTGCGATCCGTCAGCACCTGCTGCTGGTCGCCTTGGGCAAGGCGCCCGCCGACAGCGTGATCGAGGTGGGGCGGCTGCTGGCCGTCCACGCCAATCACTGGATGGAGCGCCAGGAAATCGTCATCTCGGGCCGGCGCATCGCTTATGTCGGGCCGATCGGGTCCTATCGCGGCGAGGTCACGGGGGCGCGGGTGAAATACCCGAACCTGTCGGCGGTGCCGGGCCTTGGCGAGGTGCACAAGCACATCGAATCCAGCCATCTGACCCCCGAATACGAAGCCGCGATGGTCCTTCCGCGCGGCAACACCTGGACCTGCGAGGCCAGCCACGAATTCGCCAACGTGAACGGCGCGCGCAATACCGAATTCTGGCAGAAGGCGCGTCTGGCGGGGTCTCCGCTGAAGATCTTCGTCCAGCCCGGCTCTGCCGTTCCCCCAAGTGCGTGGGAGGAAAGCGGAGGTTACTATGGCTACGACGAACAGAAGCGCTTTCTGGGCGCTGATCTGGGCGTGACGGGGCTGGACGAGGTGATGGACTGGCCCTCGGTCTGGGATCCGACCAATCCGGGCTATGCGCGGATGTGGGGCATGATCCGCGCGACGTTCGAGATGCGGGGCGTGGTGGAAGGGCACGGATCAGGCCTGACCGATCCGCATGACATTTCGGCTTTCGCGGCGGCGGGGCTGAGTTCGGATCATGAAGTCTGGGCGCTGGATGAGGCCTGGGACCGGCTGACGCGGGGCCTGTTCACCGAATTGCGGCCGTTTTCCTATGACGCGATCCTTCCCGGCCTGATTGCCCGGGGCCTGAAGGATTGGTCGAACATCGCCTTCACGACCGATGATCGCAGCGCGGTGGATACGCTGAAAGACGGCGCGACGGACCACAATGTCCGCCTTGCCATCGGCTATGGCCTGGCGCCAGAAATCGCCATTCAATGCGCCACGATCAACCCGGCGCGTCACATGCGCATCGACCAATGGGTGGGCTCGATCACGCCGGGGCGCTATGCCGATATCGTGCTGCTGGACGATGTCGCGGCGTTTTCCATCGCCCATGTCTATTCGGACGGCATCCTCTGTTCCAAAGGCAAAAACTTTGTCGGCCCCGCGCCCATTCTGGATTGGCCGGACTGGGCGACGCGGACGATGAATGTGGGCCGCACCCTGTCCGCCGAAGATTTCGCGATTCCTGCCGAAGCCGGGCGCACGACCATGACGGCGGCGGTGCTGCGCCCGTTCCACTGGAACGAGGACTTCCTGACCGAAGAGTTGCCCGTGGTGGCGGGCCATGTGCAGCGCGATACGGACCGGCTGATCACCAAGTGGTCGCTGGTGGACCGCTATCGTGGCGACGGCGCGGTTGCCTCGATGTTCTGGACTGGCTGCGGGCCGCAGGACCCCGACACGGCGCTGGCCTGCTCGGTCGCGCATGACAGCCACAACGTCTGGTGCATCGGCTCGTCCGACGCGGCCATGGCGAGCGCCGTCAACCATCTGCAATCCATGCAGGGCGGCTGGGTGCTGGTGCACAAGGGCGAGGTGGTGGCCGAGGTGCGGCTGGAAGTCGCCGGCCTGATGACCGCGCGCCCGGCCGAGGCGTTTGACGCCGATATGCAGGTGTTTCTGGCGCGGGCTGCGAAGGTGACCTGGATGTATCAACCCGCCGCGATGAACCGGTGGAAGCCGGGTTTCCCCGAATTCCTGATCTTTGCGACGCTGACCTGTTCGCCGTGGCGCTGGGTGCTGGTGGCCCCGTCAAAGCTGGCGCCAAACGGCTTTGTCAATGTTCAGACCGGCGACTCCCACGCCGTCGTCTGGTGATTTCAGTCCCGGCCCTTGGCAATCTGTGACGCGCCAAGGACCGCAGCCCGGCGCCGGTCTGCCCGTCAGGTCTTGCAGGCGCGCTGGCCCGCCCGAGCGCAGCGACAGGGTCGCGGCTTCGGCCCTGGCAAGCGCGGCCACGCCGTCCGCCAGGGTGACAGGCGGCGGGCCGGCTTCGGTGACCGCCATGACAAAGGCCGCCCATTCGGCGCGATAGGCAGGCATGTAGCGTTCCAGGGGCTCTGTTGCACAAATCAGCCTGAGGCCGAGTTTTCCCTTCCCTTGGTCGGAGTCATCCCACGCGTTGAGTTTGGGGCGTTCCGAGGGCTGTGAAGCGGTTCAGGATTGCTGCCCTGATCTGCAATTCGGCCACCTG